>CACXDE010000421.1 GCA_902766305.1 uncultured Ruminococcus sp.
TCCAAAGCATCAAAGAATGAGGAGGAATTCTCATGACAAATACATCAAATATGCAGTCGGGTTATGCTGCCAAGAAGAGAGCTGCCAATATTGCGATATACATTATCCTTTCGATAATGGTAATTATCTGGATATCACCTATCGTATGGCTTGTTCTTACCTCATTCAGCGGTGACGGCGTAACCACCGGTCTTGTACCGAAGACATTTACGTTTGACAACTATACAAGACTTGCTCATGACTTCTATACTGAGTATGTTCCGACAAACGAGGTACAGACTTTCTTAGCAGAGCTTAAAGAGTCAACTCCCGGTGTAGAATATACTGTAATGCCTGACAGAGGCTCAGAAACACCTATCAGAATATTCTATGCAGCAGAGGATGTACGTTTCCCGTACTTTAAATGGGCACTCAATACTCTCATAGTAGCAGTTCTTTCATCAGTTATTTCAACTCTTATTATCCTCATGGTTAGTTATGCGTTCTCACGTCTCCGTTTCAAGAGCCGTAAGACATTCCTGAACCTTGGTCTTATTCTCGGTATGTTCCCCGGATTCATGTCCATGGCAGCTACATACAACATCATGGATATCATTGGTCTCAAGCAGAATCTTTTCGCTCTTGTAATCGTATATTCCGCCGGCGCAGGCTTAGGATATCAGGTTGCAAAAGGCTTCTTCGATACGATACCACGTTCGCTTGATGAAGCAGCAAAGATAGACGGCGCAACGAGGAACCAGATATTCTGGATAATAATACTTCCGCTTTCAAAACCGATCATAGTTTATACCGCTCTGACGACATTCATGGGTCCGTGGGCAGACTACATTTTCGTAAGTTACTTCATGAAAGATAACTCCGATTCCTATACTATAGCTCTTGGTCTTTATAAGATGCTCGAACAGGAGTCCCGTAACGAATACTTTACTGTATTCTGTGCAGGTGCTGTGCTTATAGCTATCCCGATCACGATTCTTTTCGTAATCATGCAGAGATTCTATGTAGCAGGTGTAACCGGCGGTGCTGTAAAGGGCTGATTATCAAAATTAAAGAAAGCAGGGATGCGAAAGCTCCCTGCTTTTGTTGTATACAATGATGAAAGGAGTAAATATATGCTAAATAAAAAGATAGTGTCGCTTCTTCTTTGTGCTGGTATGCTTTCAGCTGCCTTAATGAGCGGATGTTCGTCACAGGTCAAAATTGATGGAGGAAGTGCAGCAGGTTCTTCAGCAGAAAGCGGAGAGCCGGCAGCACAAACCGATACATCTTCATCTGAGGTTAAAGGACTTCCTCTGCCGGAGGACGGCGGTTTTAAGACAGTGGAATATAAGCTTACTGACAGATCGGATAAATACCGGACATATTATGAGATATTCCCGTATTCGTTCTGTGACAGCGATGGAGACGGTATAGGTGATTTCAAGGGTATAACATCAAAGCTTGATTACCTTAATGACGGTGATCCTAAGACGACAGATGACCTTGGAATAGAGGCAATATGGTTTATGCCGATAATGTCCTCTCCCTCTTATCATAAATATGATGTTATAGATTATAAATCCGTAGATAAGGCTTACGGCACTGTTGAAGACTTTGAAGAGACGGTTTCTGAAGCGCACAAAAGAGGGATAAACGTAATAATCGACTTTGTTATCAATCATTCATCAACTCAGTGCGAATGGTTCAAGAAGGCTATCGAAGAGCTGAAAGCAGGAAAAACAGACGGCTATGTAAAGTACTATAACTTTGAGAAGGACAAAAAGGATGTCAAGGGATGGTACAGCACAGGTGTAGACGATTGGTACTATGAATGCGAGTTCTGGGATCAGATGCCGGATCTTAATCTTAAGAATGAGGATCTGAGAAAAGAGCTGCTTGACGCTGCTAAGTTCTGGATAGACAAGGGTGTGGACGGTTTCCGTCTGGACGCTGTACTCTGGTTTGAAAAGAGATATGACGGAACGATTGATAATGATGCTTCTGTTGAAGAATTGAAGTGGTTCTATGACAGCGTTAAGCAGATGAAAGATGATGTATACATGGTAGGCGAGTGCTGGGAAAACAGTGCGACTATAGAAAAGTTCTATGAATCCGGCATAGACAGTCTTTTTGACTTTGACGAGCAGGGTTCAGGCGGGCGAGTTGCAGATTCCATACACAGAAGCAATGCTAAAAAATATGTAGAAGCCGTTACTAAATGGCAGGACAGAATAACTGCTGTAAATCCGAATGCTATTAATACACCTTTTATCTCTAACCATGATACAGGCAGAAGCGCAAGCTTCTTTACTGACGATTATTTAAAGAAGATGGGCGCAGCTATGTATATTCTTTCGCCGGGCAATGCCTTTATTTATTACGGCGAAGAAATCGGCATGGAGGGTACAGCAAGCGACCCTGATAAGCGTAAGGGTATGTACTGGACAAATGCTGAGGATAAGGAATATGTTAAAAAGATCCCCGGTATGACAAATGATGATGTACCGGAGAAATCTGTGCAGGATATGCAGAAGGATGACAATTCTGTATTGAATTTCTACAAGAGGATAATTGCGCTTAAAAATCAGAATCCGGAGCTTAAGAGCGGAAAAATAACCGGTCTTGTTTTTGATGATATAAAAGAGGTTGCCGGCTTTATAGCTGAAAAGGACGGTGCTAAGACAGCAGTTATCTTCAATGTCAGTGAGTACGGAATGAAGGTCAAGATACCTGAGGACAGCTTCAAGGTAAGCGAAGTCAGAGGATATGCAATTGCTGGGGTTGAGAAGAAGGAGGAATCTTCTGTAGATCCTGACGACCCGTTTGCTCCGGCAACTGCTGCTGATGATCCGTTTGCAACTACAACAGCTGACGCAGACGATGAAAAGCCCAAAGAGGCAGTAGACGCAGATAACTTTATTGTTGACGGACAGGAAGTAACATTCCCGGCGAGAAGTGTAATTGTTTTAAAGTGAAAATTTTTTAGCCTGAAAAATCAGTTTTTTTAGGAAATGGGTCTGGGGGATAACTCTTTGTTTTCAAGCAAAGGGTTTCCCCCAGATTTTATTATTTTATATTTTCAAAATATATATCCTTTGACATAAATTCACGGATATTGTCCGGGAATAGATTTAAAGCTAAAAGAAGCTTTGCATATGCGCTTTCCGTATTGATATCGTACAAAGGTATTGCACCCAGCTCAATAAGTCTGTTTCCGGTTTCATACAGGCTTTTACTGCTGCTTTTTAAGGAGCATAAGAAGAAAGGTATGTTACGTTTGCGGCATTTATCAAGCAGCGCTGACGCTTCTTCTGAAACCGTACCTGAATGATATGTGACATGAAGAACTGCGCCTGTATTATCATCCAGTGAAATGCTGCCGTAATTGATTGACGGATATGGATGCACAATGACAACACGTTTTGTAAATTTAATATCGGCTGGTATATTCTCCTTTTTTACTTTCCTAAGCATTGACAAATAAACCAGGTTGCCGTTTGCTGAAATGTTTTTATCCGCAGATGTAAAAATATCTGCTATCCTGTCGGCTTCGCATATTCTTGTCGGGATAAAGAGCTGAGGCTTAGGTGAATTTTTGTTTTTATATACGGTGTAAACTCCGCTCTCCATTTTCAGCGCCAGCTGTACAGCAGCTTTGAAATTAACGTCCGCATTGCTTCTTGGATCGTCGGGAACATAGTCGGCAGCAGTTATCACAACCGGTACGCTGAGTCCGTGCAGGCATAATCCCATCATTGCGGATGTATAGGAAAGAGTATCGCTGCCGTGTGTGATTATTATTCCTTCAAAAGGGGAAAGGTCACGGGAGAGTACAGAGTTTATCAGACATTCCCAGCAGCTTACTGTAAGATTCTCGCTCAGAATAGTGTATGGAGATTCAGTGACAAACTCAACGTCGAAATCAGGATTTTGCCTTTTAAATCTTTCAATTATGACGGAAGTGTTTTGTGAAACAGATATTATTCCGTTATTATCAGCGCTTCCTATAGTTCCGCCTGTCATTATGATAAGTAATTTCTTCATATTGTCTCTTCCTTCAGCTGTAAGAGTGATAACGTATTACTATTTTGACATCAGGATAATACCTGTCGCCTTTATTGTATTCCGTGTCTCCTCCTATGGATACCTCGCTTATTTCTCCGTCAGAGTACATAATGCCGAATACCAGATCTCTCATAGGATCATTTTTTATGTTGACAAAGCCGGCCTCTGTAAGCATATCCACTACTTTATCAACGGACATATGCTTAATATCGTCAGAGCATATCGGCAGCTCTGTCATGCCGTCGCTTGTATCAGCTAGTACCGGCTCTTTTCCGCTGTTTTCCTCAGTCAGACTGTCTTCGCTCCCGATATAAGAATGGTATCTTACTATTATATAAGTATCTGCGTCAAAGCGCTGATCCTTCCTGAAATCCTTTTTCCCGTTTGCGGAAACCTCATCTACAGTGCCATCCTTGTTGAGTATGCCTATAATAAGATCGTTAAGCGGCTCTGAATATACATTAGTATAGCCGGCAAGTTCCAGCTTAGTTACAATGTCCTCATAATTTTTGCCCTTCATGTCCTTGGCAGACATAGGCATAGAGACTTTATTACTGTTCGGATCATCTCCGCACCCTGAAAAGGCAAATATCATTATAACGGAAAGCAGGAATGCTGTTATTTTTTTTATTTTCATTTTGTACCTCCTGTTAATGTTAAGTTAAGCCTTTCGTATAACAGAAAGAATTTGTGCTGCTTACGGTTTGTCCTCTTTTGACGGATCAAAGGAAAACAGCTTTGTCTTACTCCACCATTTTGATACCGGAGTCATAACAAGATGAGCGATGATATCAAAAGCTGCTGAAATCAGGAGCGAACCTATGAGCAGTATAAAATAGCACATCATTGATGAAATAAAGCCGCCTTTGAACATGGACGGTATATTTACAAATTTTCCCATCATCCTGATGACTGTTGTATGCAGCAGGAAAATTCCGAAAGAGCTTTTCGCAACAAAGTTTATGAATGAGGAGCTTCCTATATCTATTTTGGTGAAAAAATCAAACATTGCCACAGCCTGTATAACTACAAAAACTGTTTCATATCCGAGGATACCGCCCGTACCGTTGATCTTCGGGAAAAACATTGTCAGCATACAGTTTATAAGACAGCAGCCCAGGGCAATAAGCAGCTCAAAATATTTTGCATTTTTCTTCTTGAATGTTATAGGAAACTTTTTCAGATATCCCCCTATAAGATACACGAATATAAAGTTTATAATTGTGAAGCCGCTGCCGTTTCCGTCACGTGCTATTGTGAAAACCTCGCTGATGTTGCGGCCGGTTTGCAGTCTGTAGCAGTCGATCACAGTCGGCCACAGACTGAAAAGAACAAAGAAAACTATCAGCATTCTGCGGTAAGCCTGTTTGTCCATACTGCTGACTATACGGTTGATATACGGGGAAATGATGTACAGCGTACAATAAAGAAAAACATAGTAGCTTTTAGGGAAAAAGCTGTATATAAAGCTGTCTGTTTTTATAGGATTGCCGGCCCATAGGGTTGATACTACATATTTTATCACACTGTAGGCGGCGCATACAAAAATCAGGTTTATTGCCTTGCCGATTTTTCTTTTATAGCTGTTTATCATAAAATAACCCGATATCAGTATGAATATATCCACCGCGGTTATCGAAAAGCAGAACAGCATATTTGTTGCAAAGTGTGCCGGTACAGAGCCGGACGCCTTTGCATATTTTATTCCGCCGATAACGGCAGGATTGAGCATATGCAGACTTATAACCATAAGAGTACATATGATACGCAGTAACTCAATATTTGAACTTCTTTTTTTTGCAATTGTTTTATCACTCATATTTTTCACCGCAATTATAAATTATTATTTCGTTCCTACAGCAATGGTGCGATCAGCCTCATAACAGCACCAATAAGCTTTTTGATAAAGCTTACATTTCTGATGTCATCAGTGGTTATTTCCTTTGAAAGAGAAAAAACCTCGCTGAAATCAGACTGGATATCCTTGATACAGGAAGTTCCGCAAAGATAGACAGCGCATTCAAAATGGTGGTAAAGGCTTCTGTAATCAAGGTTTATTGTTCCGACAACAGCCTTTATATTGTCGCTTAAAAATACCTTTGAATGAACAAAGCCGGGAGTGTATTCAAAAATTTTCACACCGGCATCAAGTAGCAGCCTGTAATAATTTTTACCAAGAAACCATATAGCTTTTTTGTCAGGGATACCCGGCATTACAATGCGGACATTAACCCCTCTTTCAGCAGCAAATCTGAGCGCAGCAGTAAGCTCGTCATCAAGAATAAGATAGGGAGTCATTATATATACATATTCCTTGGCATTATACAGAATATCAGTGTATACTCTTTCAGCTATCTGATGATCGTTCATTGGAGACTCAGAATAGGGGATAACACAGCCGTTGCAGCGGATATTCTTATCATATCTGTTAAGGAATGGAGTAAAATCCTCATACTCCGGCATATCCGAATCCCACATTTTGAGAAACATGATTGTCAGTGCATCTACTGCCGAACCTTCTATCAGAATGGCTGTATCCTTCCACACACCAAATCTTTGTATATGGTTTATATATTCATCTGCTAAATTAATACCGCCGCAGAAAGCTTTTTTCCCGTCAATAACAAGTATCTTCCTGTGATCACGGTAGTTGTATGAAGAGGTGATAACGGGTTTTATACGTTCCCATATCTTGCAGTGTATACCTACCTCTTTCAGACGCTTAGGATAGTCGTGAGGAAGCTTAGAAAATTCACAGGTACCGTCATACATTACCCGTACCTCCACACCCTCAGCGGCTTTCCTCGTAAGAATATCAAGTATGCGTCCCCACATATATCCTTCTTCTATTATGAAATATTCAAGGAAAATGAAGTTTCTGGCGGATTCCAGCTCTTCAATGACTTTTTCAAATTTATCTTCACCGAAAGGAAAGTATTCTGATTTAACATTTTCATATACGCAGGCATTGTCATATTTTACCAGATATTTAGCAAGCGCAGAAGACTCCCTGTTCAGGCTTTTTAATTTTTTCAGCGCAGAGTCATTCTTTTTTACATATTTTTTGCTTTCTTCATTGACTCTTTTAAGTCTCTGTTTTGTATTTCCGTAACCCATCTCTACAATAGTCCAGACGTAGAACAGAGTACCGGAAAGAGGCATGGCAGTTATAAGAAGAAGCCATGAAATTTTTGACGAAGAATTCATTGGATGATTCATCAGGGCTATTATAACAATAACCTCAAAAACACCCTGTATTATCAGAATATAGTCGGAAACCAGCTCTTTAAGAAAGGACCATATAGACATCATTATGCCGATCTGAAGCAGGAGCATTATTATTATCAGACCAAAGCGGCTGAACAGTATTGAAAAAAAGCCCTTTTTCCATTTTGAAGCCAGCATCAGCACACGGCCGTTTTTTTTCTTTTTGGTTCTTTTTCTCAATATATCACCTTCTGCCGTTGAAAAGCTCAGAGCTAAGAGTACATAGCTCTGAGA
>CACXDE010000422.1 GCA_902766305.1 uncultured Ruminococcus sp.
AATATCAAAACCATCTATTCATAATCTTTTAAAGAATAGTTATATTCCTATTTCCGGAGCAGCATTTTTATGTTTAGTAGTACCACAATCTCCTGTTTGTCTGATTGGATTGATAGTATCCTTCACGATTATCTGCTATTGTGTCTCAAGAATAGAATCGTTTAAACATTTTATCAACTGCGATTCAGTTTTGCTAAAAGTCTGCACTCTTCTCTCTTCTGCAGGAATCTGTTGGAGTTATCAAAAGATTTTTTACAATACTTGGAGCACATCATCAAAACTGAGTATTATTAAAAAAATGCTCCAGTTCGAATCCGATCTGTCTCTGATAATCAGTGTTTTCGGAGCGCTGATTGCATTTATTTTTGTATACAGCTATTTAATGACAATATATAAGATAATTATCGGCTATTTACATAAATGGAATATTATAAATAAACTCACATGTTTGGAAAAGATTCTGTACATCTGCCTGTTTGCACTATGCTGTGTCGTTATGAGTGTTGTTTTCAGCAGAACTGTTGCATTTTACGGCTCTCCTAACAATTTTAATCTGATATACACAAGCGACACCAACTATATAGTCAGAAAAAACGCATATCTGAATATTTATCAAAGTCAGAATGATATCAAACAACCGCTGTTTGCAGTATTTGCTATGCCCTTTTTGGGTATTTCTTCTTTAATTATCAATCTGTTTAATCTGAACAGCACCTGGTCTGCTGTGTTAATGAACATTCCGCAGATAGCTTTGCTTATTATTTCTTCTATTTTAGTATCTGAATTGATGCAATTACCTTCCGCTAGCAGAATCTGTTATATTATTCTGTCATTTTCAACATACACATTTATACTTGCCGTATTTATGATGGAGCAATATATTATTTCCGTTTTTTGGTTGCTGATATTAATGACTTATATTTCAAAATCCGGTCAGAGTAACAGGATCTTATTGTGGGCGGCGGGGGGCAGTATGGTAACCAGCCTGATATGTATGTGTTATACGTCACATGGAATTAATAGGATTGATTGTTCAAACTGGATAAAAAGGGTTTTTGCGTCTTGTCTTGGCTTTGGAATAATGATGTTAGCTTTCGGAAGGCTTGACATTTTTTTTGATCTGGCGGAAAGTGTAACTGTCTTTTCTGCATATACAGGAAAAGATGTCAGTTTTTCAAGCAGATTATTTCAATATACGAGTTTCATAAAAGATTGTTTTATTGCGCCTGAAGCCGCTTTGAATCTGACTTTTGAAGATTATCCTACGTGGCAGATGCTTCCCAAAACACATATTGATTTTATGGGGTCAGTCTTATTCCTGATAGCGGGTATCACCTCAATTACTGACAAAAGCAGAGCTTGTAAAATTGCAGGATTATGGGTCTTGTTTTCAGTCTGTATGCTGTTATTATTTGGTTGGGGGACTTCAGAAAACGGACTGATATTATATTCCTTATACTTCAGTTGGGCATTCTTTGTTCTTATTTTTAAATGTATTTTGAAGGTTTGCGAAAAAATGAACTTATCCGGCCTTGCAATACCATTCAGTATTATCTGCTGCATAGTTATGTTATGCAACAATGTACCAGAAATAATTAAAATGATAAAATATGCAATTGATTATTATCCGGCATAAAAACAACCTGTTTTCTCTGAGGCTGATTTATGAAGAATATATTAAAACTGTTGCGGGTAACACACTATATTAAAAATCTATTGATTTTTGCACCGTTATTCTTTTCAGGAAGCCTGTTTAATTTGAATTTGGTGCTGCGCCTGATTTATATGATACTGCCTTTCTGCACTGTGGCATCTGCAGTATATATTTTTAATGATCTTAATGATCTGGAAAAAGACAAAAAACATCCCACAAAATGCAAAAGGCCTCTTGCGAGCGGGGCTGTATCTGTAAAAACTGCGTATTCCTGCATAATACTTCTGTCAATCACAACAGTTTTGCTGTTTATTGCTGCATATATTCTCGGATTTGCAAAAACCAGTGCCCTTTTGTTGGTCATCCTATATGCAGCATTGAATCTGCTTTACAGCAAAGGTCTTAAAAATATTCCGATAGCGGATACAGTGATACTGTCAGCGGGATATTTAATCCGTATTTATTATGGTGCGGAAATTTCATGCGTTATCATTTCTCCGTGGCTTTATTTAACCGTTCTTATGGTGTCCTTATATTTTGGATTTGGCAAAAGAAGAAATGAAATGATAAATGTTAATCAGACAGGTACCAGAGAAGTACTCAATAAATATACCATTGATTTTCTGGATAAATACATGTATATGTTTGCCGGCCTTACAATAACATTTTATGCGTTATGGTCTATTCAGACAGAATATACGGGAATGTTTTGGACTGTCCCTGCTGTATTGGTTATTTTCATGAGATATGGAATTATTATTGAGGGCGGGAAGTCAGAAGCAGACCCTATGTCAGTTATTCTGTCTGACAGAGCTCTACAAATACTTGCAGTTGCATATATGGCAATCGTCTTTTTTATTATTTATATTTAACAGGTCAATCAACAAATACCATTTACCTTATATATAATCTGGAACAAATAGCAATATACAACTATTTATGACAATCGATTCAATTAATAAAAATGAAAAAAGAATATCTCACGATATCACCACTTGCGGGTATCTCGTTATTATTGTTATATCTGCATTGTCAGTTACCATCTGCTCGAAATCATCTCCATTATATCCATTCAATGATTGGGTAGATGCAAATTGCTATTTTACAGTTGGGAAATCCATGATGTGCGGACTTGTTCCCTATCGCGATCTTTTTGAGCAAAAGGGTCCTTTGATATACTTTATTCATGGTATTGCATACCTGATTTCTCACACAACATTCATCGGGGTTTATTTGATTGAAATAATCGTTGCTTTCTTTTATTTGTTGTATTGTTACAAGATACTCTTGTTATCTCATAGCAGGAATTCGATAATAATAATTCCCCTTATTGCGTTGATTAGCTATTCTTCTGAAGCCTTCTTTTATGGGGACAGTGCGGAAGAGCTGATGCTTCCTTTATTGACATATGCTCTCTATCTGACAGTTAAATCAGTCCATACCGGAACGATTCTCAAAGATCGAGAGTATCTGATAACCGGTATAACTGGCGGATGCGTATTTTGGACAATAT
>CACXDE010000423.1 GCA_902766305.1 uncultured Ruminococcus sp.
CACTACTTCATTGTAAAACGTAACATTTGTGAATCGTTCTTTGCGCCAGTGAATTTACGGAATAGCACCGCCCGTGATTCATAAAAGCTTGTTTACGGAGAAAGTGGTGCAAGACTGGTGCGGGACCGGCGGCTCGCCGGCTGGTTATTCGCTGTAGAAATATTCGGTTGTTTTAAGTATGCTTCCGTCTTTGTTGTAGATGATGCTGTGTTCATCTGTATCTGTAACAGCGCCTATCTTGCCGCTTTTCCAACCAATAATGTATTCACCCGGTCTGTAAAGCTTATATGAATAGCCGTCCTTATCCTTTGCAAGAAGATAATAGATTACTGCGTCATTGTTCTTGCTTACTGTGCCGTTGAATGTGTAAGTATAACTATCGCCGCTCACCTGTACACTGCTGTCCTTCATCAGATCAACTCTTTTAATCTCCTTGCCGGCGTTTTCAAATACAAGTGTCATTTCTGTGAACTTGTTGCTGCTGTCTGCCATTGAACCTTTTCTTTCTGTTGTTATAACTGATGTTATATTTGTTTTGTCACCGTTTGTTTTTACCTGTGTGTCACGTTCAGAAAAGTCTGCAAGCGGGAAGCATTTGCACCATGTATCTTCATCAACTACTTCATTCTGCTCGATACCTTCGTCAAGGGGATAACGCAGTGTATCGTTGATTATCTGGTTTATTTTTTCCCCGTCGCTTTCAAGAGTCAGTATGCCTGCGGGCTGTTCATGGAATACACTTGTCTGAACCGTGCCGCTGTACTTGCCATTGTCGATTTTTTTCATTACAGTCTTGCTGTCGCCTATGCGGAATGTCAGCACATCATCCTTGCCGGGAATAACATTAGGTGTTACAGTAAGTGTAAGATCAATCGTCTTTGTATCATCATGTACCTTGCCTAACTTAATGATATAATTAGCGGCAATTACCTGCGCATTGTTTTGCTCGTTTACCTTGTCCCAGATACTTTGTGAGCTTACGCCGTAGATCGAATCCACCTGCTGTACCATTATATCCGTTGTATTTTTCATCATAAAACTATAATAGTTAAGGGTCTGAAGCTGTACAAGCATGAAAACTGTCGTGCCTATCCATATTATAAGACCGATAACCGCCGCTGTGCTCCTTGGTGTCGGCATCGGAGTTTTAGCCGGTTCTCCACTTTCGAGAACCTTGTTTATTCTCTTTTTATACAAAGCGTAATTTACGCTTATTATTAATACCGCAAGTACAATAACTATTGCCGCTCCGATAAGCACCCACTGTGCGACGTCCATTGCTTCAAAAAATCCTGTCTGATTATACATAATTATTCCTCCTTAAATTCCAAAAAAAGCCTTGAATCTGCTGTAATAACTTCTTGTTACGTCAACCCTTGAACCGTTTTTCATTTTCAGTATAAACTTCATTGAAAACGTAGGTATGATCTCCCTGACTTGCTTCTTTGCGATTATCACCGAATTGCTTACCCTTAGAAAAACCTCCGGGTCAAGTACAGCGGTAAGCTGATAAAGTCTGTCTGAGGTTTTGAAAACATTGTCTGCCGTGTGTATTTCCACATTATGACCGTAGCTTTCAATAGTCACTATATCATCAACTGATATCAGCTTTTTGGAGCCGTCCTCATCCCTTACAGTCAGATGTCCGGGAAACCTGTCGTTCTCGCTCAGAATATACTTTGCATCGTCGTCTATTCCAATGCCGTGCTCTTCAAGAGACTGTTTTACGCTTTCGTAGTTTTCATCACTTACAGACAGTTTTATCTTCAAACCGCATACCCCCTGTGTATCGAATATTTTTTTTAACAAAGCTTTGTTTTTTTCTTAGAAGTTACCTTCTGATATGATTATAATCCAGACTTAAAATAAATGCAATATGTTCTGCATAGCTTGCACTGTACGGCGCACGGATTGCAAAAAGGGCTGTTTTTTCCCTTATTTCTTGCAAATTGTAATTTTGTAATTGCTTGAATTATACCAATATTCAATTATAGTAAACGTCATTTATAAAGTCCTATTGTCAGTCTGAAAAATATTTCTTCTTCCTGTCATTCTGAGGAGCGCAGCGACGAAGAATCTTTCCGATTATGTTGCTTTTGTGAAAAAGATCCTTCGCTTACGCTCAGGATGACATGAAGGCAAAACTTTTATCGTTTACCTAAGTAAATAAAAAAGTTTCGGTCAAGCCTTTGGTCAGGGGGGTCGGGGGCTGAAAGCCCCTGCTTTCTCAAACTCTAAAAAGGTCAGGTTTTATTGAATGTTAGTATTAGTACATAATGATAAAATACAGCCGTGTTTTCCGCTTTGTCGTCCGGGAAACACGGCTGTATGTTTTTGATTATTCGTGCATCTTATATTCCTTATCGTCGTCAATCATGGAGATCATAATATCTGCGATTGCAGGATCAAACTGACTTCCTTTGCATCTTTCTATTTCTGCGCGGACATCAGCCTGGGCTTTAGGTTTTGAATAGGTTCTTGTTGATGTCATTGCATCATAGCAGTCTGCAAGACATATTATCCTTGCGGCTTCGGGTATCTCTTCACCTTTCAGACCGTCAGGGTATCCCTTGCCGTTATAGCGTTCGTGATGGCTTCTTGCACCGTTGGCAAGCTCCGGCATAGCTGATATCTGCCTCAGGATATTGCAGCTCTGAGTGATATAGACCGACACAAACAGCATCATAAAAATGCTTGCATATTGTATAGTAAGCAAGATATTATATATTGTCATTTGTAATATCCCTCGTTTTGTTATATTGATTGATGTATCCGGCAGAATAAAGGGGCTGCCGTAAAAATTTGATGCGGCAGCCATGATTTATCATTTGAGTTTTTCGATTTTTATTCCGTATCCTTCAGGCAGACACGCCGCAGGTACACTCTTATCCATATATCGGCGGCACACTTCCTCGTAGATAACGTACAGGGTCTGTACGCCGTTTTCAAGGACAAAATAATGCGTAATATACGGAACCAATAAGCAAAGCAGCAGCACAAACAGTAAGAATAACGGTATCATAGGCTTGAATATCATAACAAGCAGCACCGCAACAGTAATTATCGCAAACATGAATGTTACGATAAGATGTATGAATCTTTCATGCTGCCAGAACTGTATCTCTCTTATAAGCTCTCTCTTGAAGCCTTCAGGGTCAGAAAGCCCGGACGTATTTTCCAGAAAGCTCCGCAGGGACTCTATGTAGTCCTTGAGTTTTTTACCCATATCCTTCGCCTCTTTGAGGTCATTTTTTTCCATTTTTAGGTATCTCTCGTTCCATAATATATTCCTTGCATACAAAACCGCCGCCAATATCAGTATCCTCAGAACGTATTTTTACAAAATCCAAATGTTCATATACGTTTATGGCAAAATCGTTATTTCTCTCAACCCTGAGGCGTATTTTTCTGATATGTGAAAATCCTATATAGGGATTATTGAAAATAGCATCAAGATGAGAAATAGTTCTTTTTGCAAGTCCCTGACGCCGGTACTCTGCCTTTATATACAGTCTTGCAAGATACAGATAATTACTTTGTACAAGTACGCACATATATCCGGCAAGCTGATTATCAGCAAGAAGCATATAATATATATACCCTTGTGACATCTGCTTTTTGAGTGCATCATGCGACTGATACTTTTCCAGCATATAGTCTATCTGTTCCTCAGAATAAATATTCTTATAGTAATTGTGCCAGACATTATAGGCTGCATTTACTACTTCATTTATCTGTTTTTCCGTTGCTACGGGCATTACATCAAATCTCATGTTTACCTCTCGTTGGTGATAAAAATGTATTGCTTTAAAAAAGAAATCATTTACCTGTTATTGTTTCTCTCGATCTTGCGCCTGTTGACAATAGTATCAACGTGTATATCCTCAGAGCTTGTAAGCTGCAGCGGCGCATTTTTCTTATATGTATAGGGTTCGCTCTGACCGTTGGTCTTGTAGCTGTGCCATATAAGAAAAACAGTTATGCCTGTGCCGACAACACTTACTCCTATCGCTATAGCTATAGTTTTTCCGGTTATACCTGAGCTGCTCTTTTTTGATGATGTGCTTTTAGCAGTCTGTACTATCTGAGGTGTACCGTCATCCTGTGCAAGGGTATCCTGCGCAGCGGACGCTGAGAAAGAAAACAGGGAAAGTGACAGAACCGCCATTATCATCATACTGAAGAATATCTGCATACGTCTTTTTTTCATCAGAAGGCACCTCCCAGAAACAGCATTGCAATAAATACAACTACAAGCATAACAGCAGCAAAAATACCAAGCTTTGCCGCACTGACAGGAAGCTCGCCGTAGGTCTTTCCGGTCTGCCCGTTCATAGCGTACATATAGTCCTTGTCCTTATACTTGAACGTCATAAGCCATACCGGCATAAGCGCATACTCCCATGATTCGTTCAGGGTTTTCAGATCCATTGAATCTATGGTTACGGAATCATAATCCTTTATAGACTCCTTGTATATCTTCTCGGCATATTTTGAAAGCTCCTGATCGACATCATGCTGAGCGTCATTTCTTTCAAGATCACGCTTTTCAGCAAGGAAGCCGGAAAGATATGACATTGTAAATGGTCTTGCCTCATCGTCATCGAAAGGATTGACATATTTGAGTGCTTTTTTATCATCGGCAGTTTTCAGCGCAGAGTGGGGGAAATGTTTAAAATCTATCGTACCGTATCGTGTTACCTTATATATTTTCTTTTCCTCATACTCATAGTCGCCCTCACGCCAGGTTCTTCTTCTTTCGGCAGTAGCATGAACTCCGCCGTCTTTGAGAGAATTTATAAGCCAGTAGGGATAATAAACGCCCTTCATCATATCAAGCTGTGCATCCGAAAGGAAATCATTCGGCAGGAATTTTTTCTTTCCGCAGAAATCGTAAAATTTCTGTTTTGCATCCTTTTCCGAAATTTTGAACGGGATAACAAGATTAGGCTTGAAGCTTCCGGCAAGACGGTTGGAAAGTACAATGGGGTTATGACAGTATACGCAGAACGTAGCTGCTGTATTTGTTTCAGCTATAACCTCAGCGCCGCAGCTCTGACAAACATAAAGAGCGGCTTCACCAAATTCGTCATCGCTTTCGGTTTTTTCCGGTTCGAGCTTTGACTCCTCATTAAGCTTTTCATCAAGCTTTCCGAAATGCTTTGCAAGCTCGTCCTCGGTGAAATCACTTCCGCAGTACTCGCAGGCGAATTTCAGCTTCTTCGGATCATATTGCAGCGGACCGCCGCAGTTTATACATTTATAGGATAAAGCTTCCATATACAGGCTGTGCTGTCATCACAGCCGCTTCACCTCTTTTCTCAATTATAACTTTTTTCCCGTCACGGCAAACCATGGCGGGAAAAATGGTACAGTGATCTATATTATATGGCAAAGTTTATGCCGCATTATGCAAAATCTGCTTCGTTGATCGGATCGCCGCATTCAGGACAGAATTTCGGAATAGGCTGTGACATATCAGGCTCATATCCGCACTTGTCGCATACTATCTTCTTTGGCTTCGGAGCCGGACGCTTTGCACCGCATTCAGCGCAGAATTTACCCTTGTTTACAGCGCCGCAGCTGCACTTCCATGAACCGTCGTCAGCCGGCTTCGGTTTGCCGCATTCAGCGCAGAACTTGCCCTTGTTGCCCTTTTTACCGCATTCGCAGTCCCAGCCGCCAGCTGCCGGCGCAGACTGCTGCTGAGCTGCCTGCTGCTGTGCCTGAGCTGCTTTTTCAGCTTCAAATTTAGCCTTCTGAGCTTCAAGCTCTGCCTGCTGCTGCTGTAACATCTGCTGCTGTTGCTGCTGCTGTTGCTGCTGCTGCATCTGCATCTGCTGCATATTGGTATTGGAAGCGTTGCCCATGAATCCGCCGGCAAAGTTCATACCCATGCCCATGCCCATAAATCCAGCCATAGAGCCGTTTGCATTTGAACCTGCATCTCTGATACCTTCGGAGATGTTCTTCTGCATCATTGTTTCTCTCATGCCGGGATTGTTGAACATAGCGACCTTGTTTCTCTCCTTGAGGAGCTCCTTGGTCTCTTCGTCATAGGATACTGTAATACCAACTTCGCTGAGGGTAATACCTCTCTTGTTGCTCCATGTGTCCTTAAGAGCGACTTTAAGAGCCTCAACAAGCTTGGAGTTGTACATACCTATCTGTGAAATACGAACACCCTGAGCAGAAAGATTTGTAAGAGCCTCCTGAAGCGCCATAAGGAACTCGCTGTCCCATCTCTGGTTAGCAAGATATTCCATATCAACAGGACGCATATTTGTTACATCTGATGTAGGAATGATCTTCTTGTAGAACGTAAGAGGATCGTTGATTTCAAGAGAGAACTTACCGAATGCACGGACGTTTACATCTATATCATAGTTAGCGTCATAGTAATTGATAGGTGTTTTTGTACCGTACTTTATACCTTCAAGAGGCTTGAGGTTGATGTAAACAACTCTCTGAGCAGTAGGTGTAACGCCTGAGAACTTGAAACGGTTGAATGCTTCTTTCAGGGAGTCACCGAACTGACCGTTGAAAAGTGAAGGCTGTGCAGAATTTTTGACTTCAAAATAACCGGGTTCTGCCGTATAGTCAACGATAGCACCGCCATCGATGAGAAGCATCATCTGGTTGTCATAAACGTGAACAATAGATCCGTTGGAAATATTGTTTGCTGTGCCCTTTGTGTTGGTATTTCTCTTATCGTTTCTTGCCTTGCTGACACCAGGACACATTACCGTAGTAGAATCCATATCACTCGGTTCAATGACTTCAAGCCACGAATCGGCAAGAGCTCCGCCTACAGTATTGATTGCTGCTTTAATAATACCCATTGCTTACGCATCTCCTTTGTTCAGAATAACTTCTTTGTCATTCTGTTTTTTTCTTTTATATCCGTAAATGTCCATCCAAAGACATCCTCGGTCATGTTATTAACGCCCGTCCCGCAAAATTCACAAATCGTAACATTGGACGAACGCAGAGGCGCACCGCAGTTCGGACAGTTAAGTCCTATAACATCGATAGCACCTGATTGTTTTGCAAGCTCGCTGTCAAGTATTCTTGCATAGGAAGTGACATAAACTGTCTCTTCAGCGACATCCTTGCTTCCGCTTATCAGCTTGCCGTTTTTATTTTCAGCATAATGAAGATAGCCAACCGCCGACTGGAAACGGATTATCACCATGCCTTTTTCTCTTACATATTCGCTGATAACAGTTTTATGCACAACGATATTGTCGTAATATACATCTATATTCTGAGAATTGATATCTCTGATTATTTCGTCAGCCCTGTCGATAAGGCTCGGAGAAATAGTCAGCTTTTCAAGAGGTTTTGTATCCTTATCCTCGATACAGTCAAGAAAGGTCTTTACAACCGTTTCAACCTGCGGAATAACAGGCGCAAGCTGAAAATCCGGAAAGTCCTGCTGTATCTTCGGAATATATATCCTGTCCATACCGTTGAGTGAAGCCGGATTTTTTCCGACGTCTCTGGTTGAGTTTATATCGCTCATAAGACCTCTTGCACTCAGACCCCATTCTCTCTGATATTTTCTTACCTTTGCCCTAATGACGAGAATAACGACGATAAGGGCAACCACTGCAATAAAGAACAGCGCAGCCGTAACAAGCTTTATAATAGTTTCAGCGTCCAAATACAAATCACCTCTCAGCAGACAGGTATTTACCTTAAATTGTAAGGTATCTTATCTGCAAATATCCGTACGATTGTATTATACTATTATTTGACAGATTTTGCAAGGACTATTATATTATTTTTGTCATTATTTAAGAGAACCATTAGGAGTGTGGAGAGTGGAGTTTAGTTGTCATTCTGAGGAGCGACAGCAACGAAGAATCTTTTTTCAAGTTGTAAGTTATAAGTTTTAGTTTAACCGCTATTAACTGACAACTTCCAACTTCCGACTGACGACTGTTAATAAAGATCCTTCGCTTACGCCCAGGATGACAGTGGGGGTGCTCAGAATAGGTTCGCAAGGCTTTGATCTTGAAGCTTAGAGCTTACAACTGACAACTTTATATAAAATCACAATTGAGATATTGGGAGCAAATAAGAGAAAAAAAGCGAAAATCAAAGTTTAATAAACGATAGATTAATTTTTTCGAAAAAATGCTTGACTTATAGTAGTTGTTGTGTTATCATCTTAGTTGTGACAAAAAGGCTTTTTAAAAGAGTCGTTATCATAAAGCCCCTGAATGGGCGGGAAATGCAAATGCGTTTCAAAGTGGAAAAAATATGGATTTTGGGAGGATTTACGCTATGTCAACTTTTATGGCTAAGGCAGGCGAGGTTGAGCGCAAGTGGTATGTTATCGACGCATCCGGTA
>CACXDE010000424.1 GCA_902766305.1 uncultured Ruminococcus sp.
AATGTTTATACAGACCTTATTCTGCTTGAATCTCCTGATGCCTACAATGAGCTTGATGACGAAATCAAGAAAAATTCATCCTCTGCTCTATCGTACATAAAGGAATTGAAAAGCCTTGTTACTGCCGCAAAGAACACTGCAAATGATTCTCTGTACAAACAGGATCTTCATCATATTATGGAGCAATATGAAGAAAATTACAATGCGCTTAAAGACTTAGGCAGTCAGATTATCACCAAATACAGAAATGATTAAATTATAATATTTCGTACCATAAAATTCTGCCCCCACAGACAAGGGGGCAGTTTTTCATTTCATATAATATGCCCCATTTTATCCCTTTTGGTTTTCAGATAGAACAGATCATATTCCGTAGGATCTATTTTTATGGGTATTCTTTCCACTATTTCCATACCGTAGCCTGAAAGCTGATATACCTTATCCGGATTATTTGTCAGAAGTCTCAGAGTTTTCACACCAAGGTCAGACAGTATCTGAGTGCCTGTGTAATAATCCCTTTCATCTGCTCTGAAACCAAGCGCAATATTCGCTTCAAGGGTATCCATCCCCTTTTCCTGAAGCTCATAGGCTTTAAGCTTATTTATAAGACCTATACCTCTGCCCTCCTGACGCATATACAGAAGAATGCCTCTGCCCTCCTTTTCTATCTCTCTCATTGCCTGCGCAAACTGCTCTCCACAGTCGCACCTGAGCGAACCGAATGTATCGCCTGTCAGGCACTCCGAGTGAACCCGGCACAGAACATTTTTACCGTCACCGATATCTCCCTTGACAAGAGCAACATGATGTTCTCCTGTCACCTTGCTGATATAGCCGAAGGCACGAAACCTTCCGTATTTAGTGGGCATATCGGCAACAGCCACACGCTCTACTAATTTTTCATTTCTTTTCCTGTATTCTATGAGATCTTTTATGGTTATGAAAGTTATATTATATTTTTCCGCAAGCTGTGCAAGCTCCGGTGTTCTCATCATAGTTCCGTCTTCTCTCATTATCTCACAGCAAAGACCGCATTCCTTTAGTCCGGCAAGACGCATAAGATCGACTGTTGCTTCTGTATGTCCTGTTCTTTCAAGAACACCGTTCGGCTTTGCAAGAAGAGGAAACATATGACCCGGACGGCGGAAATCCTCCGGACGGCTTCCGTCTTCAACACATTTCATAGCTGTCACAGACCTCTCGGCGGCAGATATTCCTGTTGTCGTATCAACATGATCTATAGACACGGTAAAGGCTGTTTCATGATTATCTGTATTTGTTGTCACCATCTGAGGCAGGGCAAGCTTTGTCACATATTTCTGTGACATCGGCATACATATAAGACCCTTGCCGTGCGTTGCCATAAAATTAATATTTGCTGTTGTGGCAAATTCTGCCGCACATATAAAATCTCCCTCATTTTCTATGTCAGGATCATCTGTTACAAGTATGATTTTCCCTTTTCTCAGCTCCTCAAGAGCCTCATCTATCGCAGCATACTGCATTTTTTACCCCTCCTCAATAACCGTTCTCCGCCAGAAAATCAAGCGTTATCCTGCCGCCGTCATTTTTTTCATCAGACTGTAACATAAGCTTTTCTACATATTTTCCTATTATATCATTTTCAAGGTTGACCATGCTTCCCTTTATTTTTTCACCCAATATAGTTTCTGATAGTGTATGCGGAATTATCGAAACAGAAAAGCTGTCCGATGTCAGTCCGGCAACAGTCAGACTTATTCCGTCAATCGTTATTGAACCCTTTTCAACAATGTATCTGAGGATCTTTTTGTCAGCACTAATATCAAACCATACCGCATTGTCATCACGTCTGATACCTGCAATTTTGCCTGTACCGTCAATATGTCCCGATACTATATGTCCTCCGAAACGTCCACCTGCCGCCATTGCCCTTTCAAGATTCACATGACCGCCTGTTTTAAGATCAGCAAGGGATGAACGGTGAAGAGTCTCAGGCATTACATCAGCACAAAAGCTTTTTTCATCGTAATCCGTCACAGTAAGACAAACACCGTTTACTGCGATGCTGTCGCCTGTATGTATATCACCAAGTATTTTTTCTGCACCTATTCTGAGTACTATCGAGCGGCTTCCGTGTTTCACCGACTTAACCGTTCCTATTTCTTCTATGATCCCTGTGAACACATTCTCACCCTGCTTTCTATCATGATATCATCTCCGAAACGCTTTATGACAGAATCATAAAGCTCAAAGCAGTCAGAAGGCTTTTCAACGCCTTCACCCTCAACAGGGGACTTTGCACTGCCGCCAAATATCTTTGGCGCAATATATGCCTGAACCTTTGAGACATATCCGGCTTTAAGCACTGACCAGTTAAGCGTCCCGCCGCCTTCAAGCAGTATACTGTCTATACCGATACTTCCAAGAGACAACATCATTTTATCAATGTCAATATGTCCGTCCTTTTCGGGAACAGATATTATTTCACAGCCTGCCTCACTATAGGGACCAAGCTTTTCATTTTCACTTATGCCGGTGCATATGATAGTATGCACATCCTTAGCAGTTTTGACTATATTACTGTCAAGCGGCATTTTAAGTCTTGTATCGCAGATTATTCTTATCGGATCACGTCCGCCCTCTGTACGGCAATTCAGCATAGGATCATCAGCAAGCACCGTGCCTATCCCTGCCATTATTGCTGTATAGCGGTTTCTGTCCTTATGTACATTTTTTCTTGCCTCTTCTCCGGTTATCCATTTTGAAAGACCGCATTTTGTAGCGATTTTTCCGTCCGCAGTCATTGCATATTTCATAGTAACAAAAGGTTTGCCTGTGGTTATATAGTGAAAGAATATTTCGTTCACTTCTTTGCATTCCTTTTCAAGAACATATTCCTTAACTTCTATACCATGTTCTCTCAGTATCCGGGATCCTTTTCCGGCAACAAGCGGATTAGGATCGCCTGAACCGACAACAACACTCTTTATTCCTGATTCAATAATTGCATCAGTACACGGCGGCTGACGGCCTGTATGACAGCAGGGTTCAAGTGTAACATACATTACTGCCCCACGTACATCTTCCGTGCAGTTTTTCAGTGCGTCTCTTTCAGCGTGAAGACCTCCGCAGTAATGGTGGTATCCCTTAGCTATTACTTTGCCGTCCTTTACAATTACTGCACCCACAAGAGGATTAGGAGAAACCCTGCCTGTTCCCTTCACTGCTTCATCAAGCGCCATTTTTATATATTCTTCATCTGTCATATGTCATCATCCTCAAATATGATACTATAGCAATCCAATTAAATAAACGCACCGAAAGTTCCGATTTTAATGCCTCCGGTGGTCAGAGCTTCTTTCCCTGAACCTTGCAAGGGGATGAGTCTCTTGACACGCAATTTTTTGCAATTATTATTTTGGATTGCTATAATAAAACAATAAAAAACGGATGCAGGGAACTTGTTCCCTGCCGAGGTCCGGACGGGGTTTAGGGCGGCAGCCCCAACATATTAATCGGTCAAGTGAAATAGTATGCGTATAGATAAAAACGGCTCTGATTTTCCTCAGAGCCGTTTATTTCTTCTTTCATCCGGACTATACCGTCGTCTTCGGAATTTCACCGAATCAGCGTAATGCTTGCGGGCTATACCGCCGGTGGGGAATTACACCCCGCCCTGAAGAATATTATATTTTACTGACCGCTTTCAAATTTTTTAAGCTGTTCTTCTCTTGCTTCCATCTTCTTTATACGCTTTTCGCCCTCATCAGCCATTTCCTTGAACTGCTGAATAGTAACCTGCATTTTCGGCAGAGCCTTGTGCTTATAGTCTGTTACAGCGTCAAGAGCGTCAAAGGTATCAGCGAAAGCACTTTTCAGAGTATCGACAGAAATATTAGTTTCCATAGCCTGTTTCTGTATGTCTGCACCCTGTTCTTTCAGCATTTTAGCCGTTGCGCCTATGAGTCTGTTGGTTGCTTCATTTACAGCATTTACTTTATCAAGCACAATCTTCTGATTATAAAGAGCACTTGCAACGGTTACAGCGATCCTGAGAGCTGATACAGTAACGCTTTCTGCACGTTCAACCGCACGGATAAGCTCCTTGTTATTGCGCCTTACTATCTCCATAGCGATAATGCCCTGCATATTTACAGCCTGCATCTGCTGGAGATCCATTACCTTTTGTCTGAGCGGGAAAAGAACCTCTTCTTCGATAAACTTTATACGTTCCTCATCGACATTTTCTACCTTAGCCTTTTCAATAGCCGCTGAGATAGATTCGTCCATCTGTGTGCCAAGCTCGATCTGTGTGCTGAGCTTCTTTGTAAGGTCACGCAGAGCAAGCTGTTCTATTTCAAGGGTAGTGTTGTCATTTTTAAGTACAGCCTTGCCCTTGCCGAGAGAATCTATTGTTTCTGCAATAATGTCATCAGCCTTTTCAAACTTAGCAAAGTATGTCTTTATAGGGTTGAATATTTTGCTGAAACCGCTTCTTTTTGTAAAGTCTATACCTGACGGATCGAGATCCTTCATCTGAACCTGGAGCTTTGAAAGACCGGATACAACTTCACCGTTTTCGCCGCCCATTTTGCTGAGGTCTACAAGTCTGACATTGAGCAGTTCATTTTTCTTTGTTGACTTCTCCACAAGATCGTTTCCGAAGGAATCTATAGAACCTACTATCTGTCTCCTGTCCTGGAGAGAGCCTAAGTCAAACTCAAACAATTCCTGAGTATTGCTGTCGGCAGCCTTTTCAGCCTTGACCTTCACTTCAGGTGCTGGTCTGACTTCTTCTTTAACTTCTTCCTTCACTTCTTCCATATCAGGAAGATCCATTGAAAATGCCATTATATTTTTCCTCCTTGTATTTACAGTTATCAGTTGTAAGTTGTAAGTTTTAAGTTATCAGAGTCAGCCAAACAAGTTTATTCCTCAGACAGAAGGAAAATGTCTGGAATGCCGCTCTTTGAGCTTAGGACTTTGATCTGCGAAGCCTACATCTCGGAATTGAACAGATTCTTAAGCTGATAAACGATATCATCGCTGTCAGCATTTATAGTTGCCGCCTCATTGATCTCCGAAATACTTTTCAGCGCCTCAATATTTGCATTGTATCCTATAGAATAGATCGGTATCTCA
>CACXDE010000425.1 GCA_902766305.1 uncultured Ruminococcus sp.
GCGCCGGGCGGTGCTATTCCGTAAATTCACTGGCGCAGGGAACGATTCACAAATGTTACGTTTTACAATGAAGTAGTGCAAGACTGATTTTGGGTGCGCAGGCTCTGCGCCGGGCGGTGCTATTCCATTTTTCACCATAGATATAATATTTCTCTGCTAACTATAATTTTACTTAGCAAAATCTTGTGGAAAATAATTTTAATCATATGTTTATTTTTGCAGAAAAAAGTGTTATAATATCTTTGTGTTTCTGAAAAACCGTAGATAATAAAAAGGTATGGTGAATAAATGGATAAAAAATCTATTCTTAAAACTCTCAAAACCCCATGTTATGTAATTGATGAAGAGTCCCTTATAAAAAATCTTAAGATACTAAAAAATGTTGAAGACCGGACGGGCTGTCATATCCTGCTTGCACAGAAAGCCTTCTCCTCCTACTGCGCATATCCGCTGATATCACAGTACCTCAGCGGTACAACGGCAAGCGGTATCTTTGAAGCAAGACTTGCGAATGAAGAAATGAGCGGCAGACAAATACACGTGTTTTCACCGGCATATAAGGACGAGGATATGCCAGAGCTTCTTGAAATATGCGACCATATTGTTTTCAATTCATTTTCACAGTGGAAACATTTCAGAGCTATGATACCGGAAGGATGCAAGACTGAGTTCGGTCTGAGAATCAATCCTGAGTACAGCGAAATCGAAACCGATATTTACAATCCGTGTTTTCAATACTCACGGCTTGGCATTACTTTGGAAAACTTTGAAGAAAATGAACTGAAAGGAATCAGCGGACTGCATTTTCATACAATGTGCGAACAGGGCGCTGATACATTGGAACGTACACTCAAAATCGTTGAAGAAAAGTTCGGCAAATATCTGTATGATATGAAGTGGCTGAATTTCGGAGGCGGACATCATATTACAAAGCCGGGATATGACGTTGAAAAGCTTATATCTCTTATAGAACACATAAAGAAAAAATATGACATTCAGGTATATCTTGAACCCGGCGAAGCTGTAGCAATAGATGCCGGTTTTCTGGTGACAACTGTGCTTGATGTAACCAAAAACGGAATGAATCTTGCAATAGTTGATACCTCTGCTGCCTGTCATATGCCGGATGTGCTTGAAATGCCTTACAGACCGTTTATAATTGATTCAGGTGAGCCGGGAGTACTTCCATATACATATCGTCTGGGCGGTCCTACCTGTCTTGCCGGTGATATCATAGGAGACTATTCCTTTGAAAAACCTCTGTCTGTTGGTGACAGGCTTATTTTTACAGATATGGCAATGTACAGTATTGTAAAGAACAATACATTCAATGGAATGCCTCTGCCAGACATATATATGCTTCATGAGGATGGAACAACAGAGCTGATAAAAGAGTTCGGCTACAGCGACTTTAAGTGCAGACTATGATACGGAGTTCAATATGACAGAAAATTTTATTACAGTAGGAACACAGGTTCTGGAGCTTTTTATCCTTATAGCTGTCGGATTCCTGTGCGGAAAAACAAAAATGCTTACAGAGAAGGCTGTAAAATCAATAACGGATATTGTTCTTTACATTGTCTGTCCATGTGTTATTGTACAGAACTTTATCCGCCCCTTTGACCAGGAGATGCTTAGCGGTCTGCTTACAGCGGCCGCGGCGGCACTGTGTATACATATCGTTTCAATTGTAATTGCAATGCTTGTATTTCATGATAAGATACCCGAAAAAAACAGGGTATACCGCTTCGCACTGATTTTTTCAAACTGCGGATATATGTCCTTGCCGATGCAGCAGGCAATTTTAGGATCGGACGGAGTTTTTTTCGGTGCTGTATACATAGTAATATTCAATGTTGTGATGTGGACTTTCGGAGTGTGGCTGTCAAGCGGCAGCGGAAATTCTGTATCCGCAAAGAAAATAATACTGAACCCATGTATAATCGGTATGGTGATCGGTCTTGTCATCTTCCTTACATCATTACCAATACCACAGGTAATTTCGGGATCAATAACCTTCCTTGCAAATCTTAATACCCCTCTCCCGATGATGGTAGTCGGATATTACCTGTCGCAGACAAAAATAGCTGACGCATTCAAGGATGGTAAGGGTTTTATCTGCGTTCTATTCAGGCTGATAGTAATACCGCTTCTTGCATTCGGAGGTATGATGCTGGCAGGAGTACGGGGTACAGTTCTCCTGACCTGCGTAATAGCTGCTTCTGCGCCAGTTGCTGCTGCTACAACAATGTTTGCATCGAAATTTGATAACGATGCAAAGCTTTCAGTAAACCTTGTCACTCTTTCAACATTATTTTCAGTCGTAACAATGCCGCTGATAGTTGGTTTTGCACAGACAGTTGGATAACATTAAATGTGGAATGTGAAATCAGGAGTAAGAGGTTGTTTTCTATACCAGTCGTCAGTTGTAAGTCATAAGCTTTCAGTTATCAGTTGACAGTTAATAGCAACTTATAAACTTATAACTTCCAATTAACAGTCGTTAGTTTGCAGTTGAAAGTTGTTAGTTTTATGTAATACAACAATTTTTTGAGCTTTGGACTTACAACTTACGGCTTATAACTTACAACTTATAACTGTCAGCTGACCGGACTTATTTGGGTCTTGACAAAACAAAAAAAATAGTATAGAATAGTGACTGTGAAATTAAGAACTGTTATGTTTTATCATATGTCTTCGTAGCTCAGCAGGATAGAGCGTTCGCCTCCTAAGCGAAAGGCCGTGGGTTCGAATCCCGCCGAGGACGCCATTTTAAGC
>CACXDE010000426.1 GCA_902766305.1 uncultured Ruminococcus sp.
ATTACTATGCTTATTTTACCATATTCTTTTACCTTTTGTCTATTACAAAGAACAAAAAGACCCATGCCGTTATTTGACATAGGTCTTGATAGTATCTTTACTAAGAAGTCTATTACGGTAAAATGAATCCGGCTGACAAATATAGACTATACCATTCTTCTCTTGTCAATATTATTTCTGTTGCAGTTACAATATCAGATAGTCTTTGCCCGTTCATTGTACCGGCGACGATCTGTATATTGGCCGGATGACGCAACAACCATGCCGCTGCAATAGCAGTTTTTGATGTGTTATATTTTGCTGCAAGTTCACCTAACCTCCAATTCAGATCGGAATATGTATCATTATCTTCAATAAAAGAACCGTTCTTTCCACGGAAAGGGGACCAAGCCTGCATAGTAATACTGTTTAAGCGGCAGTAATCCAGCACCGATCCACTTCTATCAACAGCATTTTCGGTCTGCATATTTGTTTCCAGTCCTTCTGACAGCATATATGAAAACGGAATACTTAACTGCATCTGGTTTACACACAGATCTTCTTTGATATATTTTTTAAGCAGTTCAATTTGTGCAGGACGATGATTAGAAACTCCGAAATAACGCACTTTGCCTTTGGTTTTAAGCTCATCAAAGGCTTTTGACACTTCTTCCGGTTCGACTAGTGCATCCGGACGATGCAATAAAAGAATATCCAGATAATCCGTATTAAGACGTTTGAGTATTCCATCGACAGACTTCATAATGTAATCGAATGATGAATCATACATTTTTCCGGGAACGATCCCACACTTAGACTGAATGATTATTTTGTCTCTGGACACATTAAGCTTTGAAAAAGCATTGCCAAAGATTTTTTCGCACTCTCCTCCCCCGTATATGTCAGCGTGATCAAAAAAGTTGATTCCAAGACTCAAAGCCTGAGATAAATATCTTGAAACATCGGCTGAATTAAGTTCGGTTATTCTCATGCAGCCCAAAGCAACCTTTGGCACTTGTAATGTTGTTTTCCCTAGATTTATAGTTTTCATTTTACCACCATCTTTATTATATTGATTTAATACATATGATATTCATTTAGTACTAGCCTTATATTCTTATAAAAGGTAAAAGAACATGTTTCATTTGTACCTTCATTCTATACAATCACCACGACAGCAGTATTGGGGAGAAAAATACTTCCAGAGGTTTTTGGGGGCATAACGAGTCAGCGTAAGCTATACAGTTATTTCTATTTGATTGCCCTCAACAGCTATAATGCAACTCTCATAATATCCATCTCCGGTTGTACGAGGACCACTTATCACTTCATACCCATCAGTTTTTAAAAAATTTGTCAATTCGTTTACCTTTTCCCGACTGCCTACACTAAAGGCAACATGAATATACCCTGTGCGATTGACAGGTTTCTCTATGTCTGACATTTCCGGCTTATTCATTATCTCCATTCTTGCTCCATCATCAAAAGAAATGAAGTAAGAACGGAAGTCAGTTTTTATATTGTGATACATTTTGTTTGCTTTTCCATCCAGATATTTGACAAAGAATTTCTTTGCTTGTTCCAGGTTATTTACATACATCGCTATATGCTCAATTTTCATTTGTATTCACCATTAGTTTCAGTTTATTCTTATTATAACACACCGCCCCACCCACGGCTACCATTTTTCGCATTTTTACAAAAAAAAGCCCCGCACGGGGCGTGATATAAAGTCAAAGTATTAAACTGATCTGAATAATAGCTGCTCCGACCAAGATTTCAGGTTTTAAGGATTATCATTTGCAGCATAAATCATCAGATCAACGGGCATTTCCGACAGGATTTGCCTTTTGTTTTTGTGCAAAAAACATACCGAAAACTTATTGACACAGTGTCAGAATATGTG
This sequence comes from uncultured Ruminococcus sp., assembly GCA_902766305.1. Lineage (GTDB taxonomy): Bacteria > Bacillota > Clostridia > Oscillospirales > Acutalibacteraceae > UBA1213. The sequence continues at coordinate 1,886 of CACXDE010000426.1, forward strand.
TATAATAAGTTTAATGACACAATGTCAGAATAAATACAGAAAGGAAAGAGATTATGCCAAAGGGATCGCCGGAGCTGACCGCAGCAAGAAAAGAGGAAATAATCAATGCCTGTGAGGAGCTTTATAAGACCATGAGCTTCAAAGACATTACAATAAAGGAGATCGGAGAGGTCACTTCATTTACCCGAACATCAATTTATAATTATTACCGCACAAAAGAGGAAATAATGCTTGCACTGTTTTGCAGGGAATATGATATCTGGTGCGGCAAATTGGAAGGAATAAGCGAAGGTTGTGCTGATATCTCCCGTGAAGAGATCGCCTCTGCTATCGCTCACAGCCTGGAGGACAGAGAGATACTTCTGCGAATACAGTGCATGAATCTGTTCGATATTGAGGATAACAGCCGTGTTGAGCATTTAGCAGAATTCAAGCTGCGTTTCAAAAGAATGTATGAGCTGCTGACAGTCATTCTCAAAAGTTATCAACCTGAAGTAACGGATGATGAATGCGATTCGTTCTGCTGCTGCTTTTCGTCGTTTCTGTTCGGAATATATCCGTTTGTATTTCATACTGAAAATCAGATAAAAGCTATGGAGATCGCGGATGTCAGAGTACCGGAGCTTACCGTTTACAAAATGGTATACGATTGTCTTATCAAGTTACTGCCATAGTGCAGAAGAAATAATAAAATGGAGGTAATTTCTATGAGCAAAGTATTAGTAGCGTATTTTTCAGCAAGCGGAGTAACAGCAAAAGCGGCTGCAAAGCTTGCAAAGGCAGCAGGTGCAGACCTTTTTGAAATAGTCCCGGAGAAGGCATACACCAAAGCAGACCTTAACTGGCAGGACAAAAACAGCCGCAGCTCTGTCGAAATGAACGACAGAAGCAGCCGCCCTGCCATCAGATCAAAAGTAGAGAATATGGAGCAGTATGATGTTGTTTTCGTAGGTTTTCCGGTGTGGTGGTACCGTGAGCCGTCGATCATAGATACTTTTATGGAAAGCTATGATTTTTCCGGAAAGACGGTCGTTCCCTTCTGTACCTCTGGCGGCAGCGGACTTGGCTCGACAAGCAGCAATTTACAGGCACTTGCAAAGGACGCAAAGGTCATTGAGGGCAAAAGGCTGTCGGTTATGACAACGGATGGCTCACTGAAAAAATGGGTCGAAGAAATTATATGAGGAGGATATATCATGTTTAGTAATAACATCACATTATCAAACGGTGTCGTAGTGCCGCAGCTTGCTCTCGGAACATGGCTCATTGATGACGATAAGGTCGGGGCGGCTGTCAGATCAGCAATAGAGATCGGCTACACACATTGATACGGCTCAGGCTTATGCAAACGAGCACGGTGTCGGTGAAGGGATCAGAAACAGTGGTGTAAACCGTGAA
>CACXDE010000427.1 GCA_902766305.1 uncultured Ruminococcus sp.
GCCCATAGCCGGTCTCGCTCCGATGCAGTTAAGCCCTGTTTCATCGCCGTTAAAAAATAGTTCCTCAGCTACCTTCGGCAGGATGGGCGAGGTAATATCATATTTTTCAACGGGCTTTGAATTAAAGCCGACATACTTGCTTATATGGTGAAATACGGCAGTTTCACCCTGTATTAAAGTGTTGCACATGATGGTTCCTCCATGATGTTTTGATTTCATTTCTTCTGCGGTCAAAGCGTATCACACTTAATGGCCGTTTTTTGACCCGTACGATAAAGTATTATCACATTATCCGAATTGGCAACAATCACGTTTGATTCGCGAAACACCGGAATCCCGGCGGAGTCTCTTGACAACAGAGCAAAGCAAACTACCGGTATATCATATTCAACAGCCAGCGCTTTCAGCCCGGCTGTAATCTGTGCGACTTCTTCCGAGCGCTTCGGAACTTTGACGTCGGGGCTGATTAAGCTGAAATAACTAATAATGACACAATCAACTCCGCCTACAGCCTGAATTCTCTGTTTCATTAAAGAAACAGTCATATTGCTTGTGTCATCTATAAACAGATTGCAGTCGGGGACTTCATCATCCGGTTTAAACCGGTCAAGCAAAATCTCACGTGATTTGTCCAAGGAAAACAGCATCACTTTTTTGCCGAGATGTGATATGATATCGGCAAGGCAAAAGGCAAATTCCGTTTTGCCCTCGCCCGGCCTGCCGCCGACAACAGTAAGAGTGCCCGGCTTCATTCCTGACGCAATTTCTTTAAGAATGTCAAGATCCGTTCTGCTGTTAACCGATGTTTTTTCATTTAATGATTCTTTCATTTCAGCTTCTGCCTCCTTCAGCTTTTCTTCTGCAATCAATTCACGCTTTCTGGTGCTGTGCATTCTGTTGGATAAGCACCACGAACAGCCACCGTTGTTCCTGCACCGACTGTCCGGTGAAATAACCGGATCCCGTTTTTCCTTGCCGTGCTCTATAGCTTTATTCAGCGACATCTTTCTCACCTCACCGTTATCCTATCACAGGCGATGTCCCAATTTTGTCCCATAAGCTTTCGTATAATTCAGTCAGGCCGTGAGGCAGATAAACTTAAAGGAGTGATTGATATGAAAGGACCATACGTTCCGTCTCAGAGAGAAACGCTTTATGACAGGTGGGAAACACTTGCTGAAAACGTTTACTATGAAAAGACAGATGTTGAAGAATTTAAAACTCTGGTGTATGATACCTTTGAGTATTTCAGGCAGAGCAGGGATTACAATTCGGTCCTGCGTGAGGATCTCCCCATTTTCCGCTTTATTTGCAAATATCAGTTCTGCACAGATGTGCCCAATGGTAACACAGAGGCAGAGTTCACGGTCTGTCAGTCCTTAGCAGAGAGTCTATGCTGGGTGATAGAGAATCAGTTCAGCAGAGGATATTACAAAATCTCAATGCCGCTTGAGCTTTCTTATCACAACAGCCGCAATGAGGCAGATATGAGCTCGTTTGAGTCATTCAGCAAGGCGTTTGACAACCTTATGCAGATGTATGAGGAAGAATATGAAGAAATTGAAGAAGAAACACAAGACTGAAGGAGGAAAATAAAATGAACTTTGATGATTTGTTTTCAATTCCCTTTAATTATTTGGGGGAGGATCTTTCAAAAATCAACAGTTATATAAAACGCAACTATGGTAAAAGCAATCGTGTTATTCATGAACTGACATCAAAATATGTTCACACAGATGTTTATCCCATACCTGAAAGTGATGAAAAACCGTTTTTCACTCTTGTATCTGTTGGTATGGGTTCACAGGATATGTTGTTTGCTCAGGATGATAAAGCCGCCGCAGAGCTTGTGCTGTATCTTTCACGCTCCCCTTCCGGCGAAGAACTTTTGAAAAGATATGCATCTTTTCTTGTTCATATGACAAAGTTTCCCTTTGCAAATTTAACATTCTTTGCAGAAGGTCATACATTTGAATTTTCAGAAGAAGATAAGAAATTGTTTCCTTATGATGGCTTTGTATTCAGACAGTCTCGCACCAAAAAAGGAAAAAATACAGCAAAAGTATATTTACCTGACATAGACAGAACAGTTCTTTTTTATGATCTGATTCCTGTTTTTCAGGATGAGTTTGAACTTATACACAATGACTTGCAGGGCTTCTTTTCATGGGTTGACAAAGAGTATGGTTTGCAGGCCCGTTTTGCAGATGTTAGCAGAAAAAAACATTTCAGTTTATAAGAGGAGGAAAAGAAAATGACAGTTATCAATGATTTCAGAGGCGAATACGGTTTCCTTTCAAACTTCCACTCAAGCCCCTTTGAGTATAAAGGGCTCGTTTACCCCAACTCCGAGGCGGCCTTCCAGGCGCAGAAATGTGCCACAGAGGAGGCAAAAATCAAATACACAACCACAAAGAACCCTGTTGTAATCAAGTCTATGGGCAAGAAGGAGCCCGGCCTGCCCGCAAACTGGGATGAGATCGCCTATGACATAATGCTTGACATTCTCAAGGCAAAATTCAAAGACCCCGGGCTCAGGGAAAAGCTCCTCGCCACAGGGGACGCCTACCTTGAAGAGGGCAACCACTGGCATGACAACCGCTGGGGCCGCTGCACCTGTGAAAGATGCAAAAACAAAGAGGCAAAAAACTGGCTTGGCAAAATCCTGATGACAATCAGGGATGAGATAAAGGAGGAAGAAAAGTAATGGCGTCAAAAAGTGCTGCAATGAGATTCTTAATACACGGATCAATCGGTGAACTTTTTAAAAAGGGATACTTGGAAAGCCATCTTGACTGGGATGTAAAAGGCAAGAAATTCACAATA
>CACXDE010000428.1 GCA_902766305.1 uncultured Ruminococcus sp.
AAAATTTGGCGTGATTATAGTAAACGATAAAAGTATTTCTCTATTGTCATTCCAAGCAAAGCGAGGAATTTTTATCGCAAAAGCGTATATAACGAAAAGTTTTCTCATCGCTTTGCTCCTCGAAATGACAATGCAGCTTTATTAATGACGTTTACAATAAGTATTGTTTTTTCCAATCACAATGCTAAAATTCAGGAATAGTATGTAACAGACATATAATTTATGTCTGAAAACATTAAAATTACGAATTTTGTGAAAGGAGAATTACAATGCTTTATGACAGTTGTACCTGTAGAAATGATAATGTGCAGGAATGTAACAGGTGTGAAACCGGTTTGTCTGTTCTCGTGGGAATAATAAGCGGAATAATATTTACTGCTGTTGTCGTTCTGCTCTTTACAAACGGTCTTATAACAGATCCCGGCTTTGCCGGATGGGCCGCGCTTATAACAGTGCTTGTTTATCTTTTTGTTGTCATAGCCGTTGCCGCCGGAAGCGAAAAGGGGCGGAACTGTCTGGAATGCTATCTCGGTTCGATAATATTTGGTATATTCGGAACTATCTTTTCCGGTTATCTCAGCGTTTCGACAGTGCTTGAGGCGGGAACTGTTTTTCCGGCAGTGGTTGTCGGACTGACTGCATTTTTCTTTGCTTATATGATTGCCGGTACTTTCTTCCTGATAAGATGTATCGTTCGTGAGTAAATCATTCTCTTTAATATAGAAAACCAGCCGATACCCTGGCAAATAGCCCGGATATCGGCTGGACGTGTCTTGCTTCATTTCCTTGACGGAAATCAGAATTCCTTCTCAGCTTCGACATTCATAACACTGGCAAGCTCATCCTTGCGGTACTTCTTCTTTGAAGAAAGGTAATCAGAGTACTCAGCCAGATAAGAAAGGCCGACAGCATTCAGATTATTAGAATTAAGTTTGATCCTATCCTTTAAAACCCTGTCAGAAATGATAGGCTCTATATCTGTTTCCTGTATTTCTACCTGAGGACTCAACCCCAGAAGATAGTCAACAGACACATCAAAATACCTTGACAGCTTCATAAGTGTTTCACCGTTAGGTATTCCGCCGGCTTTCCATTTACTGATAATTCCGGATGACAGACCTATTTCCTTACCTACCGGATTTGGCTTTTTTCCCCTTTTTAAGCACAAGCCGTAAAATCTTTCCCAAAACATACTTCCAACCCCCCTTTCTCATAAACTTTACAAATCAAACATCTCATATTCAAGTATTATCCGGGAAACAAACCGTCAACTCACTACCCCTGTTTAAAGTTGACATGTTCAGGCTTACAGGATATAATAATACTGCACAGACGCGCAGGTATGAGAACATCATATCACTTAAGCACCGTCTCCCACTTATATAGTAACATACTTTCTTGTAAATTACAAGTGATTTTTTGAATTAAACAGCGAAATTGCTTAAAAATTGTTAAAAAAACTGCTGTTTTTTAATATTTCCCCTGTTATGGCACAGCCCGTGATTCATAGAAGCTGCGAATTGTGAAGAAAGCAGTGCAAGACTGGTGTGCATTTTTTTGAATACTATACTTGATAAAATTATCTTGATATGATAGAATTGTTATTGAATTATATTATGAAAATATAACGAGGTATTTGTATGAAAAATTATTCAAAGATAACTCCGGTCGGAACTAAGGATCTTCTTTTTGAGGAATGTCTTGCTAACAGAACGGTATCTGCAATGCTTGGCAGTGTGTTTTCACAGAGAGGATTCCATGAGGTACTTACACCGGGGATAGAATTTTACGATTTGTTTACAGAAGATGTTTCAGGTATTCCAATGGAGTATATGTTTAAAATGAGCGACTCCAAGGGAAGACTGATGGTTGTGCGCCCTGATTCTACTCTGCCCATTGCAAGAATGGTCACAACAAGACTTATGAATGAGCGGCATCCCATACGTTTATATTATAACCAGAGAGTTTACAGATATAACCCCGGACTTACAGGAAGAAGCAACGAAGTTATGCAGTCCGGCATAGAGCTTATAGGCGCAAGCGGAAAAAGAGCTGATCTTGAAACTATTACAACGGCAGTAGAGGCATTGTCGAAATGCGTACCGGATTTCCGGATTGAGCTTGGAAATGCAAAATTTTACAGATCGCTTGCTAAAAAGCTTCCTGTCGGAGATGATGAGCGTGAACAGATAAGACAGCTTATAGAATCCAAGAATTATTCTGCGCTCAACAGTATGCTTGATAAGCTTGAACAGACTCAGGCTGTGAATATGATACGCAGACTGCCGAGACTTTTCGGCGGCGTGGAAGTGCTTGACGAAGCCATTACAATGTGCGATGATGAGAAGGCTCTTGCTTCTCTCGAATATGTAAGAGAAATTTATAATGATCTTATGAAAATGGGTCTTGGAAGCAGGGTAATGATAGACTTAGGACTTGTTCAGAGAAATGACTACTACAGCGATATAGTATTCAGCGGCTATGTAATGGGTTCAGGCGAGCCTGTTCTCATAGGCGGCAGGTATGACAGACTTCTTGACAATTTTGACAGACCAGCGGCGGCAATAGGCTTCGGCATAAATGTTGATGCTCTTGCGGCAGTCATGATGAAGCAGGGAAATGTACCTGCAAAGAAGACGGCGGATGTACTCGTACATAGTGAGGAAGGCTTTGAAATTGAGGCTATAAAGTATACTTCAACTCTTTCCGGAGCAGGTATAACAGGAGAAAACAGTGTTTTTGAAACGCTTGAGGAAGCGGTTGAATATGCAAAATATAAGGGAATAAAAAAGGTAGCTGTAGTCGGCAAAGAAATCAGCACCATAGATACAGGAGTATGAAATTGATGAAACCATTAAGAATAGCTCTGACAAAGTGAAGACTTGAAAAGGATACGATAAGACTGCTTGAATCGGCAGGCTATGACTGTACGGCAGTAAGGGAAAAGGGAAGAAGACTTATACTTCCTGTAGGTGACGGCAGTATAGAGGTCGTACTTGCAAAGGCGGCTGATGTTATTACATATGTTGAAAACGGTGTATGCGATCTCGGAGTTGTAGGCAAGGATACTATAATGGAAAACGGAAGAAGCTTTTATGAAATACTTGATCTGGGCTTCGGAAAATGCCGTTTTGCCCTTGCAGGAAAAAAGGATCTTGATTTCTTTTCAGGATATGAAGCAAGGACTATAGCAACAAAATATCCTAATGTTACACGTTCGTTTTTTGAGGGAAAGGGAATGGACATACGTGTAATAAAGATAGAGGGCTCAGTGGAGCTTGCGCCGCTTTTAGGACTTGCTGACGCCATTGTAGATATAGTTGAGACAGGCTCTACGCTTAAGGAAAACGGACTTGTTATAATAGAGGATAATGTTGCGCCGATATCGGCAAGGCTTATTGCAAATTCTGCGAGCCTCAAGCTCAGAAAATCCGAGATAGAGGAGCTTGCCGATAAGATGGAAACGGAAAGGAAGAAAATGCAATGATTAAAATGGTAAAGGCAGACGGAAGATCTGAATACGAGTTTCTGAAGTCTGTTCGTGACAGGAGCAGTGATACTGACAGGGATGTTACAGCAATTGTTTCTGATATAATCAACAATGTACGCAAAAACGGCGATAAGGCTGTTGAAGAATATACAATAAAATTTGACGGCAAAGCGCCGGAGTTTTTTGAAGTTCCGAGGGAAGAAATAGAGAAGTCTGTAAGTATGTGCGATCCAGACTTTGTTTCAACTCTCAGAAAGGCCGCTGATAATATCAGGGACTTTCATGCACGTCAGCTTCAGCAAAGCTGGCTTACAACTAAGGATAACGGAGTAATACTTGGTCAGCGTATAAGAGGACTGGAAAAGGTTGGCCTGTATGTTCCGGGCGGTACAGCCGCATACCCGTCATCCGTACTTATGAATGCTGTACCGGCAAAGATAGCAGGGGTAAAGGAGCTTATAATGGTAACTCCTCCTCTTAAAAACGGTAAGCCGAACCCTGATATAATGGCTGCCGCAATGATAGCCGGCGTGGACAGAGTTTTCCTCATGGGCGGTGCGCAGGCGATAGCGGCTCTTGCTTACGGTACGGAAAGCGTTCCAAAGGTAGACAAGATAGTAGGTCCGGGTAATATTTTTGTTGCAACAGCCAAGAAGCTTGTTTACGGTGTAGTTGATATTGATATGATAGCAGGTCCGAGTGAGATACTTGTTCTTGCAGATGAAAGCGCAAATCCCACATACCTTGCCGCTGATCTGATGTCTCAGGCTGAGCATGACAGAATGGCTTCCGCAATACTTGTCACAACCTCTTATGTAATAGCAGAAAGAACTATCGCTGAGATATACAGACAGATACAGACTCTTTCAAGAAAAGATATTATTGACGAGTCGCTTACAAATTTTGGTGCTGTAATTGTATGCAAGGATATGGAAAAGGCAATAGAGATGGCAAACAGTCTTGCGCCGGAGCATCTTGAGGTATGCTGTAAGGATCCCATGGAATTTGTAGGCAAGCTTGATAATGCCGGTTCTGTATTCCTTGGTAATTATTCTCCCGAACCTCTCGGAGATTATTTTGCCGGACCTAATCACGTTCTTCCTACAAGCGGTACAGCAAGATTTTTCTCGCCGCTTTCAGTTGACAGCTTTATCAAGAAATCAAGCTTCATATATTATACAGAATCTGCGCTCAGGGCGGATCATGATGATATTGTGCGTTTTGCCAACACAGAAGGGCTGACAGCGCACGCTAATTCCATCATCGTAAGATTTGAATAATATTTTAGCTCAAAGCTTTAAAGTGCAGAGATCAGAGCTAAGGGTGCAGAGTATGGTTTATAATATGCACATTTAAGCATATCAATTGAAAAAGGTTGAATATAATACACGACTGAAATTGATACAAAACTGAAAAGCATAAGCTCTGCACTCTGCACTCTGGACTCTGAGCTTTATTACACGGAGGTATATATGTCGTATAAATTATGTGAAAAGGTACGGGATCTTGTTCCATACGATCCGATAAGCGGAGATTATGAAATACGCCTTGACGCAAACGAATCGTTTTTTGATCTGCCGGATGATGTCAAGGACGAAATAAAGACTATAATAGAAAAGACAGCGTTTAACAGATATCCCGACCCGGCCGCTAAGAAAGTAACATCAGCATTTGCAGCCTATTACGGACTTGACTCCGATAATATAACGGTTACAAACGGATCGGATGAAATGCTGTATCTTCTTGCTTCTGCTATGCTGAATAAGGGAAGTCGGGTTGTTGTTACCGATCCTGATTTTTCAATGTACGGTTTTTATTCTTTCCTTTCCGAAAATGAAATATACACTTACAATAAAAACGGTGATCTGAATATTGACGTGGATGACCTGACAGGATTTGCACAGGAGAATAATGC
>CACXDE010000429.1 GCA_902766305.1 uncultured Ruminococcus sp.
AAAACAGCCCGGTAAAACGGTTCTGTAATATTGCACAAAAGACTTTTTTGTGCTATACTTTATCTGTTGTTGACATACCTGAAAAAACAGGAATAAAAGAAAATGACGGTCTTATATGTTATACAGCATATAAGAACCGCCGAAAACAAGGAGCGAATAAAATGGCACAGCAAAAGAAGATGGTTGAAGCGATAACTTCAAGAGATGAAGATTTCGCAAAATGGTATACTGATATTGTAAAGAAGGCTGAACTTGCCGACTATTCAGGTATCAAGGGATGTATGGTTATACGTCCGCACGGATATGCTATATGGGAGAATATCCAGAAGGATCTTGACAGACGTTTCAAGGAAACAGGACATGAAAATGTATATATGCCTATGTTCATACCGGAAAGTCTGCTTCAGAAGGAAAAGGATCATGTAGAGGGCTTTGCACCTGAATGCGCATGGGTAACGATCGGCGGCAGTGAAAAGCTTAATGAAAGACTTTGCGTTCGTCCTACATCTGAAACCCTGTTCTGCGAGCATTATGCGAAAGTAGTAAACTCTTACCGTGATCTTCCAAAGCTTTACAATCAGTGGTGCAGTGTTGTCCGCTGGGAAAAAACTACCAGACCTTTCCTGCGTACATCGGAATTTCTCTGGCAGGAGGGTCATACCCTTCATGAAACAGAAGAGGAAGCAAGAGAGGAAACTCAGCGTATGCTTCAGGTATACACTGATTTTTACAAGGAGACGCTTGCTATTCCGGCTGTCACAGGCAGAAAAACAGAAAAGGAAAGATTTGCCGGTGCAGTTGAAACATATACTATTGAGCCTATGATGCACAACGGTGTTGCCTTGCAGGGCGGCACATCTCATTTCTTCGGTGACGGATTCGCACGAAGCTTTGATATCAAATTTACCGGAAGAGACAACACCTTGCAGTATCCGTTCCAGACCTCATGGGGCGTATCTACAAGAATGATCGGTGCGCTTATAATGGTACACAGCGATGATGACGGTCTTGTTCTTCCGCCAAAAGTAGCACCTATTCAGGTTGCAGTAATTCCTATCGCACAGAAAAAGGAAGGCGTTCTGGATAAGGCAGCAGAACTCAGGGACAGACTGAAAAAAGCCGGATATCGTGTAAAGATGGACGACAGCGACAAAGCGCCCGGCTGGAAATTCAGTCAGTATGAGATGCTAGGTGTTCCTGTACGTGTTGAAATAGGACCTAAGGATATAGAAAATAATCAGTGTGTACTTGTAAGACGTGATACAAGAGAAAAAATATTTGCTTCAATTGACGAGCTTGAAACGACCATTGAAAAGCTGCTTGAAGATATACATGACAGTATGTATAAGGCTGCGGAAAAGAATCTTGAGGAAAAGACCTTTACTGCTCTTACTCACGAGGAATTTCTTGACATTGCCGCAAACAAACCCGGATTCATCAAAGCTATGTGGTGCGGTGACAGTGCCTGCGAGGATCAGCTCAAGGATGAAACAGGCGGTGTAAAATCAAGGTGCATCCCCTTTGTTGAAGAACACCTCTCTGATACCTGCGTATGCTGCGGAAAACCGGCTAAGCACATGGTCTACTGGGGCAGACAATATTAAAAGTTTTGAGTGTGGAGAGTGGAGTGTGGAGTTAAAGCTCAGAGCTAAGAGCTAAGAGTGCAGAGCATGTCATATCAGACTTTTTTCATCTATTGTCATTTTAAAGCTTCCCCAATTGTCATTCTGAGGAGCGACCCCGTTGTTAAAAGTAGTGCTGCTTTTTTAACTTATCGGTAACGATGAAGCCTGTTATTATCAAGAACAAAGCGACGAAGAATCTTTATTAACAGTCGTCAGTTGGAAGTTTTCAGTTTAATTTGAACTTACAACTTATAACTGACAACTGACAACTACTCTGAGCTATATACCGGGAGATGATCTTATGAAAAAATGCTTAAACGAAAGAACTGCGGTATCCAATAACAAAAAAAATATTACGAAAAGATGTTTTTCTGCGGCTGCCGCTGTTCTTGCAGCTATGACATTATTTTCAGGCTGCACGTCAGAAGAAACAAAGGAAAATGCTTCTTCTGACACTGCAAAGGTCAGCTCCCGTCAGTCAGACAATTCTTCTGAAAGCTCCGCAAAAACAGAACAAAGCAAAAACACTTCAAAAGCTGAATCTTCCGCACAGGACAGCAGTGAAGCTTCTCACACAGCTTATACTAATACCATAACTCCGACAGTATGGGAAGTGACTGATACTGACGGAAACAAAATGTATATGATGGGTACGATACACCTTGCTGATAAGTCTGTAGAGCATATGCCGGACTATTTTGAAACTGTATTTGCCGAAAGTGACGCTGTAGCTCTGGAATGCGATACATCAAGTGCTGCTATCAGTATTGACGATGTAATAAATTATATGTACACTGACGGAACGACGATAAAGGATCATGTATCCGCTGAGGATTATACAAAAGTAACAGGCATGGCAAAAGAGGCAAATGTCTATTCTATGACTTACGAATATGTAAAGCCGTTTATGTGGGCTTCACTTCTTGAAATTGCGGCAGGAAATAAATCCGGACTGTCTTCCGATTACGGCGTTGACAGCATTATACAGTCCCGTGCTTCAAAGGAAGGCAAGGAAGTAATTGAGGTTGAGGGCGTAGATTTTCAGAATGAACTTATAGCCTCACTGCCGGATGAGATACAGGAATATATGTTCCATGAAATAGCGGCTCAGGATAACTATATGGATGAGCTGACTAAACAGATAAAGGATATGTATGAAGACTGGAAAGCCGGAAATGAAATTTCAGAGACGGAAACCTCTGGCGAGGAAAGTCTTACGGAGCATGAAAAGGAGCTTACTGAGGAATATCAGCGCATGATGCTGACAGACAGAAATAAGGGAATGGCTGACAAGGCTAAGGAATATATCAAAAGCGGAAAAACAGTATTATTTGCAGTCGGCGCAGCACATTTTTCAGGTGACGAGGGTATAAAAAAGCTTATGGAAGACAGTGGCTATACCTTCCGGAAGCTGACAAGCGCTGACGCAAAGCAGATAGCTGATGTTTCTGAGGAAGCCTCTGCCCTTGACGGTGATGTTTCCTATGGTGCTGATACTATAGATCCATCTGTTCCCCGTGCAGCATGATAAACGATACCTTCGGAGATGACGGCATGAAAAAAGGAAAATTCATTGTATTTGAGGGGCTTGACGGTTCCGGAAAGGGAACTCAGACAGCTCTTTTGGAAAAACATATAAAGCAAAGCGGCGGAAAAGTGTATCTGACTGCCGAACCTACAATATTTTCTACCGGCGGTATGATAAGGGATGCGCTCGGCGGTTTTACAGACAGAGATGCGTATGAATTGTCAGCAATGTTTCTGACAGACAGGATATTCCACAATATCAACAAAAAAAGCGGAATACGAAAATATCTTGATGCCGGAATAGATGTTATCTGTGACAGATATTATTATTCATCATTCGCATATCAGGGCATTGACGCTGATCTTGACTGGGTGATGGATATGAATCTTAACTGCCGTGAGATAGCTAAACCGGATCTGTGCATATTTCTTGATGTTGACACAGAGCTTTGCGACAAAAGAATAGCAGAAAACAGGTTTGAGCGTGAGATATACGAAAACAAAGATGCACAAAGCCGTATACGCAGACGTTTTTTTGAAGTCTTCGACAAACTCAGGGACAGTGAAAATATCTGCATAATAGACGCTTCACGTTCCGTTGAAGAAATATCTGATGATATAATAAAAATATATGAAAAAATAAGAAACACAAATGATTGTGTTGATATAAAATAAAAGGAGTTTTGCAAAATGAGTTATCACATTAATACCAAATGCCTTCAGGCTGGTTACGATCCAAAAAACGGCGAACCGAGAGTTGTTCCGATAGTACAAAGCACTACATTTAAATATGACAGTGCTGCAACCCTCGGAAAGCTTTTTGATCTTGAAGAGGACGGATTTTTCTATACCCGTCTTACAAATCCTACGCTGAGTACGGTAGCCGCTAAAATTGCTGAGCTTGAGGGCGGTGTAGGCGCTATGCTTACCTCATCCGGACAGGCTGCAAGCATGATGTCCGTTACAAATATCTGTCATGCCGGCGATCATGTTGTATGCGCTGCTGCAATATACGGCGGAACCTTCAACCTTTTCAACAAGTCTCTGCGTGAGCTTGGTATAGAGTTCACCTTCATCCTGCCTGATGCAACAGAGGAAGAAATAAACGCAGCATACAAGGAAAATACAAAGGCAACCTTTATTGAAAGCGTTTCAAATCCTTCTCTTGATGTGGCTGACATAGAAACTTATGCAAAGATTTCTCATGCTCACGGCGTTCCGCTTATAGTTGACAATACTTTCCCGACACCGATAAATCTCCGTCCTTTTGAATGGGGCGCTGATATCGTTACACATTCAACCACAAAATATATGGACGGTCATGCTGTAGCAATAGGCGGTGTTATCGTTGACAGCGGCAATTTTGACTGGACAAACGGAAAGTTTCCGATGTTTACTGAACCGGATGAATCATATCATGGTGTAGTATATACCGAAAGATTCGGAAAGGCAGCGTACATAACAAAGGCAGTAACTCACCTTATGCGTGATTACGGCGCACAGCAAAGCCCTCAGAATGCTTTCCTTCTGAACCTTGGTCTTGAAACACTTCACCTCAGAATGGAGCGTCATTGTCAGAATGCGCTTGCCGTTGCAAAATTCCTTGAAGCAAATGACAAAATAGAATGGGTAAATTATCCGGGTCTTGAAAGCAGCAAATATTATGAACGTGCAAAGAAATATATGCCTGACGGTACCTGCGGTGTTATATCCTTCGGTGTAAAGGGCAGCAGGGAAAAGGCTATGCAGTTCATGGACAGCCTTAAGCTTACAAAGCTTGTAATTCATGTTGCAGACTGCCGCACCTGCGCTCTCCATCCGGCAAGCACAACCCACAGACAGATGAATGACCAGCAGCTTGAAGAATGCGGTGTTAAGCCCAATCTTATCAGAATGTCTGTTGGTATTGAATACATTGACGATATTATTGACGACATAAAGCAGGCACTGGACAAGGTATAAATGTGCAATGTACAATGTGCGATGTACAATGATGACGTACCAAGATTCTTATTTCTTTTGTTGTTATAAAAGCTCGCCCCGCTTGTCATTCTGAGGAGCGTAGTTGATGTTAAGACTAAGTGTAAAATTATAATTGGCAGCAATAAATAGTATCTCTGGTGAAACAAAAACGGAATGGCACTGCCCGTGATTCATAGAAGCT
>CACXDE010000430.1 GCA_902766305.1 uncultured Ruminococcus sp.
CAGCTCAGACAAGCCAGGTAAGCCAGACATCGTCTGTTTCAACATCAAACCAGCCTGCCGCTGTAACCAACGGAGGCGGAACGACTATCATCTATGTTACTCCCCCGAGCGGCAGTGTAACTTATTCAGTACCAAGACAGTATACATACTACTACGGCAAGAATAATTTCAGCTATTCCAACCCGGCAGACGGCTATGTAATACACAGCATGGTAGGCAATTATCTGTCGCAGGCTGATGTATCAAGGATCACAAGACATGATGCTCAGATGCTTATCAACGCTATCTACGCTAAGCACGGATATATCTTTAAGGATGCCGAGGTTCGTTCCTTCTTTGAAACTCAGGATTGGTATAATTCAATATCAGGCAAAACAGGCGATATGCAAACGATATCTGACAGAATCTCCAGCATAGCCATGGACAACTATAACCTTAATATCCTTCTCGCCATCAGATAACCATTATTATTAAGCTCAAAGCAAGTTGTCAGTCGTAAGTCGTAAGCTCAAAGCTCAAAGCAGTGGCATTTCAGACTTTTTCCTTCTGTATGAGGAATATACTTATTTTATATTAACTGAAAACTGACAACTTATAACTAATAACTGACAACTGGTAGCTGACAACTGAAAAAAACCTCTCAGTCAACAGGTAAAAGCCAATGACTGAGAGGTTAATTTCTATTTGTTTATATTTTATTTTAGTTCCAATCCGTAATACTCTGCTATAGCATCGGCATCCGCCTGCCCGATAAGTCTGAGATTTTCATCATCCCTCAGTATTGCATTATCATTGATATTGTCCATAAATCCATGCTCAATAATAATAACCGGTCTGCCGTTGTCAATATTATAGCTCATCAGATAATACTTATCCTTTATGCTTCCGTCATCATAGTAGCCTTTGCTTTCATCAAGCGCACTCGGAACTACACCAACCGAATTAAACCCAACAACACTTGTAACATGATCGAGGATCAGGCTGCCAAGTCTCTCACATTCACTGCGGAATTTGGAATAATTAGTCACATAGACAGTAATTCCGTTTGGTTCTGCCCCAAGTGTTCCCGGCGATGTTGAGCCGTTACAGTGAAGGCTGACAAAAAAATCGGCATTCTTTTCTTCCGCAAGATAGGCTCTCTTATGTATACAGTCATAGTCTCCTGAAAACATTTTGTCTGCATTAGGACAATTACCGTCATATCGTGTAAGGTATGGTGTGATTCCCTCATACTCCGACAGTCTCTCATAACAGGCTAAAGCTATTTTAAGATTCAGATCCTGCTCGTTTACACCAAGCGCAGGATGATTTCTTGCACTACAGTTAACATCATCGTCGTGACCGGGATCAAGCATAACAACAATATTGCCGTTGTTGTCTCTTTCTCTTATTGCTGACTGCTCCGATGATTCCTCCGCCTGACTTGCCGGCTCGTATATCTCGCTTGCCTGTTCATAAACCTGAGTTGCAGTCTCAGCAGCTTTGCTCTCCGGTGTTTCGGTCCTGCTTGAAGCTGCATCAGGCTTGCTGACCGTTTTATCCGTCTTGCTTGAAGCTGCATTAGCCTTGCTCTCCGTTTTGTCTGTCTTGCTCGAAACAGCGTCAGCCTTGCTCTCCGTTTTATCCGTTTTGCCCGAAGCTTCATCAGCCTTACTCTCCGCTTCATTTATTTCGCCCGAAGGTTCAATGGAGGACAGTGCGGTGCTTTCATCTATGCTTTGCTCTATTGAAACAGCGCTTTCCGTTTCCGCAACATCGGAAGACTGACCGCATCCGACAGCAGCTGCACCAATACATACAGTCAGAACGGCTGACATAATCATCTTTGAAACAGCAGAAATTTTCATCAAAAAAAGACTCCTTTACAGTCTGAGACTGACGCATACAAGACACATCAAGCCTTATAAGCGTCAGTCAATTTTGTTTTATTTTTTATCGTCAGATTCTATGAAACTCAAAATGTCATTATAAACGAGCAGCTTCTGCCTTTCATGCAGAACATCATGGCGCATACCCTTATACAGCTTACAGTGTATATCAGTGTAGCCGATATCTTTCAGCTGTCTGAAAGCCTCAAGAAGCTTACGGGGTGAATGGTAGCACGGATCATCCTCTCCTGAGAAAAATCGTATAGGCATATCCGGATTTTGAGGAACATAGCCGCCTTTGTAAGCAAGAATTGCCAATTTCAGCATTTCCTCGTATCCGTTTAGAGTAAAATTAAATGAACTCAGCGGATCACTATTATGCTCTATGACAGCCTCCCTCTGGGAATTTGTCCATGAATTTCTCAGCCCTTCTTTTCTGAACCGGCGTTCATATGATGTACCCATTATCAGCTTTCTCGCAAGCTTTGAACGTGCCTTTTTGCCCTCTATGAACTTTAACCGCTTTATGATTCTCATTCCCTGTCTTACCATGCTTGATCTGGAAGGAGAACCCGTAAGACAAAGCTTGTCGATATCAGCATCATACTTGCGGATATAGCACCGTGCTGCAAGAGATCCCATGCTGTGACCTAAAAGCGTCAACGGAAGATCATCCCTGCCGCACCTCTGCCTTGCATATTCTTTGACTTCAAGCGTAATCTCGTGGACATCCTCCACAAGAGCCTCTGCACCGCCGTCATAAAAATATCCGAGATCTTCCTGATCAAGGATACTTTCCCCGTGTCCTCTATGATCATTTACGATCGTAAGATAGCCGTGAGCAGCAAGAAACCGCATAAAAGCAGCATAGCGTCCCTTGTGTTCATTTTTACCGTGAACAAACTGGACTATACCCTTTATATCCTCCGGATTTTCAGGCTCAATGCGGAGAACGCATATTGGAAGCCCGTCCGTACCGGAAATGTGAGTATATCTCGTTTCAGACAAATTTGTGATTTTATTCATATAACTGGTTCATCCCTCAATACTTCTGTACGAATTATTTTTCTGGAAGCGTTTTTGAAGAAAGGATTCTCTCTGACAACAAGTCTTGAAAGCTGTTTATATGTCGGTTGTGACTTGTTATATCCGTCAAGTATCTTTTGAAGTGCTGCGGTAATTTCATCCCCGTTCATACCCTTTGCAAAATCCGGGTCGGGATAGATGCGTGCGGTAAGCAGATTATCCTCGCCTGTCACTATTATCTCACCAACAAGATCATTCAGCGCAAGCTTTCCTTCTATTTCCTCCGGCGAGATATTTTCTCCGTTGGAAAGTATTATAAGGTTCTTGACACGTCCGTTGATGAAAATGAATCCGTCCTCATCCATATAACCCTTATCGCCTGTATGAAGCCATCCATCCTTCAAGGTTTCCTCGGTTTCCTTATCCATCTTATAGTAGCCCTTCATAACGCTGCTGCCGCGGACAAGTATCTCGCCGTTCTCGAATTTTATCTCAGCATTTGAAAGAGCCTTTCCTATAGATCCGGGCTTGCAGGCACCTTCTCTGTTATTAGTAATAACGGGCGAGCATTCCGACATTCCGTAGCCCTCATATACCTTTATGCCGTATTTCTCAAACTCGCCGATATAATAAGGATCAAGGTGAGCGCCGCCCGTAAATATACGTTTAAGCTTCGGACCGAAAACCTTCTGTGCAAGTACTTCGGGTGGAACCTCGTCTCCAAAGGATTTCAGACGCTTGTATATCGTTTCAAGCATAAGCGGAACCATAAGCATAACATCAGGATTATAAATACCGATATTCCTTATCATATGCCGCAGATTATCATTTATACATAAAACAGAACCCATCCAGAAGCCGTTCAGCC
>CACXDE010000431.1 GCA_902766305.1 uncultured Ruminococcus sp.
AATTTAAAAACAGTCCGGTGGACTGTTTTTAAAGAGGGGACGCCCTGGGAAAGAGGGCGTCCCCTTGCAGCGTTCATAAAGAAGACTGAATCACTGCTGTAAGGCAGTGAACTTTATAATACCAATTATGTACGACAATGAAGTCAGGTAATAAAGCTCTGGACTCTGAACTCATAGCTCTGAGCTTACTACGGCTGTTTTATTTCTTCCGGTAAGGCGGGGATATTTTCAGAAGGCTTGAACTCTTCACAGTTCAGCTTAAAGAATAGTCTGAAATTCGTAAGAAGATTCTGACCGGCTCCCTTGAAATTTCCTGCCAAAACATGTTCCCTCAGAATAGAATAAACATTTATCAGGCTTACCTTACAGCTTACGCACCGCATGGCAGCGGCAAATTTCTTGTAAGAGCCTTTCTTTTCAAGGAAATTTCTTATTATATAGTATGCAAGTATATAGTCGTTTATCTTTTTTACATTCATTGTAGACAGAATGCTTCCGCCTCTGCGCACGTAATAGTAAAGATATTTCTCGCTGACAGCGACCATTTTTGTATGATACATCAGTCTTGGAGAAGTGGCTACATCCTCAAAATACATTACAGGATATTTTATATCATTATCTGTAAAGAGGCTTCGCTTGTACATTTTGTTCCATGCAAAGCTCTGCATATTATTATCACGGATTAGTGTATCAAGAGCCTTGTCACGGCAAAGCGTACCGGCAGGCTTTCCAACAGGAACAGGAAATATCAGATCATCTGTAAAGTGCATTTTATAACGGCAGACACTCATTTCTGCGCCGCTGAGAATACATTCGTTATACAGCATTCTAAGATAATCGCTGTCTATATAATCATCGCTGTCTATAAGTACAACATACTCGCCCTTTGCAAGGCTTATACCATAGTTTCTTGCATCGGACAGACCGCCGTTTTTTTTGTGATAGATTTTGAATCTTTCATCACCGGCAATTACCTTTTCAGCAACTTCGATACTTCCGTCAGGCGAGCCGTCATCTATTATCAGAACCTCAAAATTTTTGAAGGTCTGCTTTTTTATGGAGCTTATACACCTGCCTATATATTTTTCTACGTTATATACAGGAACAATGACTGATACTTCAGGCACAGACATTTAAATATCTCCTTTTCTATGATCTTAAAAAACTGCTTTTTCATCCGTAATGCTCTCAAGCTCCTCCACAGGCGCATTGCAGGAACGTATGACCTTCCCCATACCTGAGACAGAGTTGCTGAGCAATCCTCTTTCAAGATCGTCACGTGCCTGAACAGACAATAAAGGAACTGTCAGGAATACATGACAAATATGATTCATAAACGGGAGCTTTACAGATTTGTACATACCCTTTTCTTCAAGATAGCCTCTTATCATAGGAATAGTATTGATATAATCGTTTATTCTGATCCCGTCCATTTTGATTTCTTTGAACATTTTATTGGACGAACGTATATAGCTGTAACCGCAGTAGTCTGTCATAGCGACCCTCTCAACATGACAATACAGCTTAGAACAGGCAACAGCGTCTTCATAGAACATATCAGGAATATAAATATTATTGTCTCTGAACAGAGAAGCCTTCCAGAGCTTGTTCCACAAATAAAACTTCATTTTGCTGTCTTTCAGAAGTTCTTTCATAGCACTGTTTCTGTCGTAGACGCGGTTTTTTACTCTATGATTGTGGATAACCTTATCCGATTTTCTGTAATACAGTCTGTAACCGCAGACCGCAACATCAGCCTGATTTTCGGTAAGAGCTGTATATAGCTTTTCAAGATATTTTTCAAGTACAGTGTCATCAGAATCAACAAAGGCAATATAGGTTCCTTTCGCATTATCCAGCCCAACATTTCTTGCTTCACCCTGTCTGCCGTGATTATGCTGTATGACTCTGAATCTTTTATCCTTATCAGAAAAACTCTGTGCGACAGCACTGCTGTTATCCGTAGAACCATTGTTAATCACAATTGCTTCAAAATCTGAAAAGCTTTGTTTTTGTAAAGATTCCAGACACTCAGCTAAATGAGCGCTGCTGTTATACACAGGTATGATAACACTGATCTCAGGTGTTTCGCTTTTCATATTTAACTATCCTCATCTTTATGACGGTATTTCGTTAATGTTTTCTTCCAGTGTTTCCTCTATAGATTTTCTGCTCTTAAGCATTGCGAAAGGTGCAGTAAATACTATTGTTCCATAATATGCTATTGTTCTCCATAGAAGAATAGCAGACTTTATAGTGATCTCTGTAAAATATGCGCCGAAAAAAACACTGAAACAGTACTCAGAAGCTCCTGAACCTCCCGGCAGAGGAACAAGACACGACACCATATATACATAGGACTGCGCACACAGCATATCAAACACATTGCATTCGATACCGAAAGAGCGGGCTATGCAGAACGGAACAAGAAAATATGACATCATCTGTACGGCAGTTATTGCGTAAACCTTGATAAGAAGCTCTTTGTTTTTATTGAGGGTTTTGTTATTATCGTGAAATGATGTGAGGGTCTCGTCTAAGCTTTTCTTTTTTTCTTCAGGTTTTTTCAGTATATGAAGCTTTCCTAAAAGGTCGATCACCCAGTTTACTACTCTTGTAGTCAGAGGTTTGCAGTATGATGCTAAAAGCAAGGCTGCTATCATTGCAAGCTGGGCAACAAAGCCTAATATGGACATCACCCACATAGGCGCATCTAAAAACTGTGAAAAAAAACCGAATCTTGCCGCTACGGCAATAATACAGACTGCCGACAGTGTAAACTGCCAGACAAGAAATTTTTGGATAAGCGCCGCTATTGTTTTAGTCGCCGGTATACCCATTCTTGACATAGAAACTACCTGCATGGGCTGACCGCCGGTTGCACTCGGAGTTACGGCACAAAAAAATTGTCCTGTCAGACCACAAATAAGAGCCTTATAAAATGTCATATCTTCACAGGTCTCTTTAAGAAAAAGATATATTATGAGAGTATCAAGAAAAATGTTGAGTAAATGTACAAAAACAGCTGTCAGAAGCCATATGATATTTATTTTAAGTCCGCTGTTTATAAGATCAATGAATCCTCCCTCTGAAAAGACAAAGAAAGTTATAAGAAAACCCGTAAGGGCAAGAATTACAATATTAAAAATAAGACTCCATGGTATATGGATACGTCTTGTATTTTCATCCTTCATGATTACCTCCGAAATTGACAGTGATACACAATCTACCATTATAACTATGATATCATTATTTTTATGTCAGGTCAATACCTTTTTAATTTTTGTGCATACACTCAAATAATTTTCAGCGTAAAACTTTACAATCAAGGAAAAATATTCTATAATAGAGACGTAAGGATATTTTGTAAATTTACAGCGGTAAAGCCGCAGGGAAACGGAGAGAATATATGATACAGTTTGAAGAGTTGAGATTAGAACTTGAGGGAATGCACCCCGATATACTTGATCTTGCGAATGCGCTGGGTCTTGATAAGCTTAAAATGGAAATAGAACAGCTGGAGCAGAGAGCTTCACAGCCGGGCTTCTGGGACGATGTGGATAAT
Organism: uncultured Ruminococcus sp.; assembly: GCA_902766305.1. Taxonomy (GTDB): domain Bacteria; phylum Bacillota; class Clostridia; order Oscillospirales; family Acutalibacteraceae; genus UBA1213. Next base: position 3,566 of record CACXDE010000431.1, read on the forward strand.
TCTCAGAAGATACTTCAAAAGACAGGCGCGCTGAAAAATAAAGTAGCCGAGTATGATTCTTTAACAGAAGCTTATGATGATACACTTGCGCTTATAGAGCTTGCAAATGAGGAAGAGGATTTGTCGCTTCTGGATGAGGCAAAGAGCGAGGTTGAAAAGGTAAGAAACAGTCTTGAGTCACAGCGTTTGCAGACATTGCTCACAGGTGAGTATGACAGCAAGAATGCGATTCTTACATTCCATGCCGGTGCAGGCGGTACAGAGGCTCAGGACTGGGCGATGATGCTTTACAGGATGTATACAAGGTGGGCTGAAAGGCATGATTTCAAAGTCAAGGAGGTAGACTATCTTGACGGCGAAGAAGCCGGGCTTAAAAGTGCTGTACTGCTTATTGAAGGCGAAAATGCCTACGGTTATCTGAAAAGTGAATCAGGCGTACACCGTCTTGTCAGAGTGTCGCCTTTTGATTCATCAGGCAGAAGACATACATCCTTCGCTTCTCTTGAAGTAATGCCGGAGATAGACAATACTATTGAAGTTGATATCCGACCTGAGGATATCAAGATGGATGTTTACCGTGCCAGCGGCGCAGGCGGACAGAAGGTAAATAAAACATCCTCTGCCGTTCGTCTTACACATATTCCCACAGGTATAGTTGTTGCGAGCCAGGTTGAAAGAAGCCAGTACCAGAACAGGGATATGGCTATGACAATGCTTAAATCAAAGCTTATCGAAATCAAGGAAAGGGAACACCTTGACAAGATAGAAGATATCAAGGGTGTTCAGAAGGAGATAGCCTGGGGCGCCCAGATACGTTCCTATGTATTCATGCCCTATACTATGGTAAAGGATCACAGAACAAACTTTGAGACCGGAAATGTCAACGGAGTTATGGATGGAGACCTTGACGGTTTTATTAATGCCTATCTCAAGGCTGCAAGTCTTGACCAGCTTAATAATGATTTTTCAGATGAAGAATAATAAATACCCTCTGTACGCTGTCTTAAAGCGACTGTACAGAGGGTATAGTTTTTTCTGCATCCGTATATATAGTCATTAAAAGTTTTTAGGAAAAGTGTTTCCCAAAAAGAA
>CACXDE010000432.1 GCA_902766305.1 uncultured Ruminococcus sp.
AGTAACAGAAGAAGCTTTTGCACATATGTTTGAAGCTCAATTCAGTGCTGAAAGATATGAAGAAATGAAAAAATATTTTCCGAAATCCTTAAAGAAGTTCGAGGAAATTTTAGGTGGTGCTGTTTTATGACAGATAAAAGAGAACTTGACAAACTTGTAAATTTTGCTTTTGAATACTCTAAAAAGTTTAATGAACATTTTGGTTATTACTGTGAATTGCCATATGATGATTTTCTTGATAATGGGGAAACGGCACTTGAAAATTTTACAAAGGTGATTGATAAATGTATTGAAGATGATATTGATTACACTGTTGAAAAATATGGAACGAAACCGCTTCCAAAAGGAAATCCGAATGACATATTAATCGACTAACCGCCTTCCGGGGCGGTTTTTCTATGCCCTGATTGGGGAATAATTGGGGAAACCTTGTCATTCCGAACGTAGTGAGGAATCTTTCCGATAAAGCTGCTTTCGTGGAAAAGATCCTTCGCTGCGCTCAGGATGACAAGGGTGGTAGTTTGATATAAGGATTATTCTGCAAATTTGTCTTATAAAAATCTAATAAATCAGCACTTTGCGGGGGATATTGATGTCCTTTGCAGGGTGCTTTTTTAATGCGTGAAAGGAGGTGATCAGATGGAACTGTCAGAAGTTATGAAATTAAGTCAGGAGGCAATTGCAGGACAGCGTGATTAATATATAAATTACATTTTTGAGAGGAGAAAAAGAAATGTCCGAAGAAAAGAAACCAATGCAGACGCCCATAGAGGACACACAGGAGCAGGAAAACACCGAAGCAAAGGAAACGCCTGCCGAGGAAGAAAAGCCTGCTCAGAACCCGGCAGAGAGCGAAACAGAGCAGCAGGAAACAGAGCAGCAGGAAACGCCTGCGCCCGCCGCTGAAAGTCAGACAGAACAGAATGTTCCGCCTGCCCTGTCAGAGGTCGATGCGCTTAAAGAAGAAAATTTCAGACTGACAACTCAGCTTGAAGCAATGAAGCTCGGATTTGTGCCGGAAGTTATTGAGGATGCCGTTATTCTTGCCGAGAACATTGTAAAAAAGGACGGCAGTGATATTTCTGCGGCACTAAAGACTGTTGCAAAGAAATATCCTGCATGGACAGCAGCACAAAACGAAAAATCAAAGACAAAAGGCGGTTTCAAGGTCGGCGCAGACAGCTCCGGTGGAAAGACCGCTGATGATGATAAACTGGATTCCATTTTTGGCATAAGAAAGAAAAAATGAAAGGAAGGTAGATAATTATGCCCAATGCTATTAACTATGTTACAAGGTTTGAAAATAAGCTCCGTGAGCTTTACGCACAGGATCTGACAAGTGATCCGCTGTTCCACTCAAACACTGATATCAGCGTTATGAACACAAAATACATCAAGATACCGACTCTCAGCGTAAGCGGATATAAGGATCACAGCAGATCGTCTATGGGATTTAACGCCGGCTCTTATAGTAACGATTTTGAACAGAAAGCCCTTGCACATGATCGTGACGTCGAGTTTGCTGTTGACCCGATGGACGTCGATGAAACAAACGACATCCTTTCGATCGCCAACATTCAGAACCGCTTTGAGAAAACTCAGGCAATACCGGAGCTTGATTGTTATACCTACTCCAAGCTTTACAGTGAAGCGGTCAGACTTAATATGACAATAAAGACAACTGCGCTGACCGCCGCCAATGTACTTTCCGACTTTGACGGGAATCTTGAGATAATGGAGGATGCCGGCGTTCCGCTCGACAGACTTGTTCTTTTCTGCACTGCGGGATATAAAAAGCTTCTCAAAAATGCCGAGGGCATACAGAGAACGCTTGATGTTAAATCAGGCGGCGGTGTTGACAGGCGTGTACGCACTCTTGACGATATCCAGAATATCGTTACCGTTCCTTCGGCTCGTTTCAAATCTGCATTCAACTTTACTGACGGCTGTGTTCCTGCATCGGGCGCAAAGCAGATAAACTACATTCTGATAGATCCTGAATGTCAGATCAGCCGTGTAAAGTACAGCTACATACATTTCTTCGCTCCGGGTACGGATTCAAAAACAGCGGACAATTATCTGTATCAGAACCGCAGACTCAATGATACGTTTGCAATAGATCATCTTTTTACAAAGGGCTGCATCATCCACGCTCAGGCATAAGTAAGGGGGTATTGTTTTGAAGGCAATAAAAGACAATAAAGTCTATGAGGTGAACGAGGAAACAAAAAAAGTTTATCTTGCAAAGGGCTTTGATATCGTTGATGATAATTTTAACGTTATCGAGCGAAGTCCGACCGCAACTGTACCGTACAGGGAGTATGAGAAGCTTCTTGAGGAAAATAATAAGCTCAGAGAAGATCTTGCACAGAAAAAGAAGTGATCAGATGTACATTAATGAAAACAGCGACCTTTTTGAATGTTTCTTCGCAGGTGAAGGAAGAGATTTTATATCGATAAAATGTAAATTGATATATCAAGCTGAAAAAATGATAGATGTTATCACACATAACCGGATCCATGCAGTAGGATGGGAGAACCTTACGCCATATCAGCAGAACACTATTCTTGAATGTACCTGTGAGATCATCCGGTTCCTTTACGAAAACAAGGATATGATTGAGACTCCGCTTGCGTCATACAGCGTAAACGGGGTCTCAATGCAGTTCAGGTTTAATTCAACAGTGTATAGTCAGAGCGGTGTTATTATGCCGCTGACTACATATGCCCGCCTTATGTCAACTGGCCTTTGTTATGCGGGAGGTATGGAATGAGGTATCCTTCACTTATTGACAAGCGTTTCTGCAAAACCCCGATCACCGTCAGATTGTATCGGGAAGGCAATGACGAAGACGGAGAGCCGCTGTGCGACATTGAATTTACAGGCGTATGTAATTATCAGGACAGTGCAAAAACTGTCCTTACACCTGATAAGAGGCTTACAGAGATCACCGGACAGGCGTTTTTTATAGGAGATATCGCACCCGGTCAGGCGGTAATAAATGACGGAGAAGCCGTTATTTTCGGTGAACGCCGGAGAATAGCGCAGGGAATGAAAGCGAGAAATCCTGACGGGAGCGTAAATTATACGAGGTTGGATCTGAAATGAAAGTCAATTCAAAGTTTACGATAAACAAGCTGAAAATGAGACGGCTAAGCGCTGCCGCTGTAAGAAGTCTTGAACAGACTGCCGAAGCGCTGAAAACCGAAGTGCAGCAGGCGCAGGTCATACCGAGAGATACAGGAAATCTGCAAGGTGAAGCTTTTTCTGTTGATCTGAAGGACTCACGAAGCGGCAGGGTCAGGCTTGTACATTCTGCGCCGTATGCAAGGCGGGTATACTTCAATCCGGACGGTATGAAATTTCACAAGGAAAAATGGTATTCGTATGAGAACGCCATAAATGCCAAAGGAAAAAAATATATGAAAAAGATAAAGCATGACGGCAACCCCAACGCTAAAGATCACTGGTTTGAGGACTGGCTTCCGGGAGGGAGCAAGCAGGACTTTTGTGCAAAGGCTTTTAAGCGGCTGTATCGCAGAAATGCAGGACTGAAATAAGCTCGAAGAACCCCTCCACCGCCTTGCGGCGATCCCCCTCCCCTTTAGGGGAGGCAGTGCCAGTTCTTCACGAACCCAAGCCTCCCCTTTCAGGGCAATGTCATCAACTTAACAAAATCAAAGTCATAATACTGTCATTCTGAGGAGCGAA
>CACXDE010000433.1 GCA_902766305.1 uncultured Ruminococcus sp.
CTCCTGTTATTTATAGACATTCATGCAATTTGCAGAGGACTGTCCGTTTCAAAGTAAGATCTGACGATCACCCTGAATCCCATCACAAGTGACGGTCTCAAAGACTTGATAATTATACCATATCCGGACGGAGATTTCAAGTGTTTTTTTTAATTTGTTACATTTTCTTTTTTATTTCTAACCGGCGAGCCGCCGACGCCTTAACCTCACTGGCGGCTCGCCGGTCATCCTGAGCGTAAGCGAAGGATCTTTACTACAAAAACAGCGTAATCGGAAAGATTCTTCGTCGCTGCTCTCCTCAGAATGAAAGTGAGGAGAAATATTTTCAAGCTGACAATAGGACTTTATAAATGACGTTTACTATATAAAAATATAAAAGTGCCTCATCCTGACAATATTTTATTGATATATTATAGCTTTGTGAAAAATACATAAATAATCGACAGAAAATTTGTTTGTTATTATTATCATAATAATGGTTAAAAGTTTTAAATTTATGTTGGATTTGTTGCACACTGTATGATAGAATATACTTGTAAGAAACCGAACGGGTAATTACAAGCATAATTTTTATTATCAGGAGGATAAAATGGATAAAGAACTGTTAGAAAAAAGTATTTCCGGTCTTTCTCCGGAGCTTCAGGAGAAGGCAAGAGCCTGTCAATCTATGAATGAACTGTTAGAACTTATTGCCGAAAATGATGTTGAGCTGTCGGATGATGCACTCGAAGCGGTAGCAGGCGGATGCAGCAAATCAAGCAGTTATTATAATCAGGGTGATCCGGTCACCAAACATAAAAGAGCCACCTGTCCTTTGTGCAGTCAGCAGCTTTATTACTGGGATATGTGCAGCGGAGAAAAAGGACACGATTGTATTACCCGTATGTATTGCAATAATCCGTCATGCAGCAGTTATAACAATGGTCTGTGGTATATAAAGGCTTATACATCCGGTATCATTGATGAGAATGCAACAGTTCAGAAATATTGACACAAAAAAAGGAGCTTTACTATGAAAAACGAAAATCTTGAAAAGTACATCAGTGAGCTTTCACCCGAACTGCAGGAGAAAGCAAGAGAGTGCAAGACAAATGAGGAGCTTAACGTTCTTTTAGCCGAGAACGATGTTGAACTGAGCGAGGACGCTTTGCAGGCGGTTGCGGGAGGATGTTCTTCATCTGATGAAGGAGAACGAGTAATTGAAAAATATGAGGTTAAAAGTTATTGCAATTGGAACCCATCTTATAACGGAGCACGTGTAGACGGAGCTTTAATGACAAATGATAAGCACAACAATATACATTATTACATTATAACTGCCAGAGGAAATGAACCTGCAACCGCTGAAGTGTATCGTAGTATGATCGAAAGATTAGGGATGGTCAAGGTCTGATAGTTATAACAGCTATACAGTTTCGATAGCGGTCAGGCAAGGCTTGACAAGATCAGCACGATCTGGATACAGTTCCCGACCGACCCGGTATTTGACACATATTCGCTAAAATAAGCGAATGATGCTGATATCAAAAAGGTCAAGCAGGGAACAGGTTCGGAAAAATAAAAAAACAGAAAATTAAAAGGCAGGGTACTCGCTCAAACGAATACCCTGCTGTGTTACTATATATTATTCTTCATTATTTTTTCTACGTTTACCGAAAAAGAACGAAGCTGCCAAAAGACTCGTAAGCAGTATTGCTGCAACTATTGCAGGTGTAGTGTCACCCGTTTTCGGTATTTCATTATCAGGTGTAGTATCGCCGGTTTTCGATATATCGTTATCAGGAGTGAGCACCTGTGAAGATGTGTCGTCAGCAGGATCATCCAATCCATCATCGCCGCCTCGGAATGCCCGAACAGGAATCCATGAGGAATAAATCGTTTTACCGTCTGGAATTCTGAGCTGAACATGGAAACTGCCCTCTTTGGTAAAGGCTGCATCTCCGTTCGGGTCAACAACGATGCCGTCAGAAGCTGTTTCCTGCGCGACCCGGATATACTGCGGAGGGGTAACCTTTTTTGTTGCATTTTCGTATAATTTGGCATTATCTCTTATAGACCTTTGCTACTATAATACCAAGTATTAACACGAACGCAGAAATACCTATCAAAATAAATGCTGTCATATCGTTTGATTTTGTTCCGGATGACATCCCCGGGAAGCCGTCCATAGAGGGTCTTTGACTTTTACTGTTGCTTGTCTGGCCGTTTTTCTGAGAATTACTTCCGACAGCATCAGATGTATTACTGCTTGTTTCGTCCGGCTTTTTATCCTGATCGGTGCTGCTTTCAGTATTTCCTGGCATTTGTCCGCTGAAGCCTTCCGGGAGCTGTGACGGGTCAAAACCTTCCGGCATTTGTCCGCTGAAGCCTTCCGGCATCTGACCGCCGCCTGGAGGCTGCATAGAAGGTCTGTTTGAGGCACCTGAAGAGGTGGTCTTTTTATCGGGATTTTCAATATAGTCAGAATCAGCGTCAGGTCTTTCCTTTGAACCGCCAAAGCCTCCGAAACCGCCTCCGCTGCCCATTGTTCCCATATCTGAAATATTGAGAGATGATGTATCAATGAGAGCTGAGCTGTCAGATTTCTGTCCGTCAGTTGTATTCGGAATCGTTCCTTCAAGCTGTCCCTTGACGCTTTCGGCACGAAGCTCGCAGAAGCTCTTTATTGCTGTGACACCCTTTTGATATTCTTCATAAGTGCAGAATTTTGTCGGGTCTTTCTCGACATATTTATCTATAAGTGCAGCAGTTTCTGATACCAATGTGCCGAAATCAACTTTACTCAGAAATTCACTGAAAAGCTCGTTATACTGCTTTGTGTACTCCTCACTGTCGAATATCCATCCGAGCATAGGACGGTCGCTCATGTCACCTGAAACTGGTGTGTCTATAGGAGAATTGACTGATGAGGATGCGTCTCCACCTGAGAATGATCCATAAGCAAGATTATAATCCCAGGGTATCATTGAAAGCTGTCCATTATTTTCATAAAGGTAATAGTTGTGTATCATCATTCCGGTGTAGCTGTCGCCGTTGCAGAGAAAATTATGAACTACAAAATATCTTAACACTTCTTCCGTATCCAAAACGCTTTCGAGGTCACTTTTTTCGGAAAGGGATTTCAGAGAGCGTATCAGCCTGTTTTTGTCGGCTGTGTTGACAGTCGTTTTGGCATTGTTAAAGATGTTTGAATAGCTGTCTGCGTCATCATCAATGTATTTCAGCTTGACATCATCGCTGCCCATTCCTCCGCCAAAACCGCCGAATCCGCCCATATCAGGCATTTGTTTGTCACCGGAAATGTCAGACGGATTAAAGCCGGACATTTCCGGTATCTGGGATGGGTCAAAGTTTGAAAAGTCTATATTATCAGGCATATTTCCGCCGAAGCCCTGAGGAGGAGAAAAGCCGTTTCCCGATCTGCTGCTTTTATTTTCATTTTCGCTGTTATTACTGTTCTCCTCAGAGGAGCTGCTGCTGTCTGCATTTTCATTCATAAATTCAGTCATGTTAAATTCCTTGCCGTTTCCTCTGCCGCCGCCGAAGCTCATGCTGTCGGGCTTGTAAAGGTCGCCGTAATTGCTGCCGTAATTTCTTGTCAGAAAGGATTCCTCAATGGCTTCGACCGCAAGATAAAGACCCCAGGCCTCACCGTTTACAGTTATATAGACATAGCTGAAAAGCGGAGCATCAACACCAAAATCATACATCAGCGTATAGGCTAAATAATC
>CACXDE010000434.1 GCA_902766305.1 uncultured Ruminococcus sp.
CAATTCGTATAATGTGTGGTAAAAAAATTTTTATTAAGGCTCCGGCGGCTCGCCGGTTATTCTTGAAATATAGTGTGTTATAGTATATAATTGTTATCAGGAAAATATGCAGGATATGGTGATGAAAATGAGGACGATTGTTGTAGGACGTAATGACGCAGACCAACGGCTTGACAAATTCATGACAAAGAAATTCAGGAATATGCCAAAGGCACTTATGTACAAATACATAAGAAAAAAATGCGTTAAGCTGAACGGTAAAAAATGCGATATTGATACGAAAATAAAAGAAGGCGATATACTTACATTTTTTATAAAAGATGAATTTTTTGAAGAGCAGAATGCTGATAATTACGACTTTATGAAAGCACCTGTAAAGCTTGATATCATCTACGAGGATGAACAGATAATGCTCCTGAATAAAAATCCGGGACTTATCGTACATCCTGACGAGAATTATCATTTTGACAGTCTCATAGCAAGGGTACAGCATTATCTGTATGATAAGGGTGAATATGATCCGCAGGATGAAAATTCATTTGCTCCGGCTCTTGTGAACCGCATTGACAGAAACACCGGCGGTATCGTTATAGCGGCAAAAACCGCAGAGGCTCTGAGAGTTCTTAATCAGAAGCTGCGTGACAGAGAACTTCATAAGCTGTATCTGTGTGCGGCTGTAGGAAAATTCAAACAAAAAGAAGCTCTGCTCACGGATTATCTGGAAAAGAACGAAAAGCAGAACCGTGTATATATTTCATCAAAACCGGCTGAGAATTATAAAACCATAAAGACGAAATACAAGGTTATTGCCGAAAAAAATGGTCTGTCACTGCTTGAGGTAGATCTGCTGACAGGGCGCACGCATCAGATAAGAGCCCATATGGCATATATCGGGCATCCCCTTGTCGGCGACGGAAAATACGGAAAAAACGAGATAAACAAAAAATACGGACAGAAGTGGCAGGCACTTTATTCATACAAATTAGTCTTTGATTTTACCACAGACGGCGGCGCGCTCAACTACCTCAACGACAAAATATTCACCGCTCCCGAAGTCTGGTTCGTCAAAGAGTGGTTTTAGATTAAAGCTCAGAGTTCAGTGCTCAGAGCTCAGAGAATTTTTGCATCAAATTTAAAATTTGTGTCACAAATATGAAAGAGGAGAAATAATATGGTAAACAAACTTTTCAGCGAATTGGCAAACCTTCCGCAGGTTGAAGCAATTGCTCTCGGCGGCTCCCGTTCCGGAGAAAATTATGACAAAAAATCAGATTATGATGTATACCTCTATATCACATCCCCGATCGGAGAGGATGTCAGACATGACATTCTGAAAAATTACTGCAAGTATATGGAAATAGGAAATCATTACTGGGAATATGAGGATAACTGTGTGCTTAATAATGATATTGACATTGATATTCTCTACCGTGATCTTGATTCATTTTGCAGTGACGTTGCGGATGTTGTAGAAAAATACAATGCTCATAACGGCTATACAACCTGTATGTGGCATAACCTTCTTACCTGCAAGATAATCTGTGATAAAAACGGAAGACTTACAAAGGCTAAAGAACGCTTTTCTGTTCCTTATCCTGATACGCTTAAGGAAAACATAATCAAGCGCAACTGTGAGCTTTTATATTCTGCTATGCCTGCTTATCAGCTGCAAATCTCAAAGGCTGCCGGACGCGGCGACAGAGTGAGTATCGTACACAGAACAGCAGCTTTTTTGGAATCGTATTTTGATGTTATTTTTGCACTGAATAAAGTCACCCATCCCGGAGAAAAAAGGCTTATGAAGCTTTGCAGAAAGAACTGTACTATACTTCCGAAAAATTTTGAAGAAAACCTTGACGCACTGTTTGATGATATGCTGACAAACAGCGAAAAGCTTGACGGCGATATCAGAAATATTGTTGAAGAATTAAAAGCTGTACTGTAAAAAGGAGATTGATATTATGTCAACACCGCATAATAACGCAGAAAAAGGCGATATAGCAAAAACCGTCCTTATGCCCGGAGATCCGCTGAGGGCAAAGTATATTTCGGAAAAGTACCTCACTGACGCAAAATTAGTGAACGAGGTACGGGGGATGTATGCGTACACCGGAACGTACAATAATAGGTCAGTATCTGTAATGGCAAGCGGAATGGGAATGCCGTCAATGGGTATCTACTCCTATGAGCTTTTCAATTTCTATGATGTCGAAAACATCATACGCATTGGCACTGCTGGCGCTGTCAGCAGCAACGTTAAGCTGCGTGATGTAGTTTTAGGACTTGCAAGCTGCACCAATTCCAGCTATGCCGATCAGTTCGGTCTGCCCTGCCGTCCTGTTGCAGCCGCTTCATATGAACTTCTGAGAAAGGCTGACGATACTGCAAAGGAAATGGGAATAAATGTTCATGTCGGCACACTGCTTTGTACGGACACATTTTACGACGAATCGGAAACTCTTGCCCAGTGGAAGAAAATGGGTGTGCTTGCTACAGAAATGGAAAGTGCTGCGCTTTACTACAATGCAGCAAGAACAGGAAAGAACGCTCTCTGCATATGCACAATATCAGACTGTCCGCTGACAGGAGAATCCTGCTCCGCACAGGAAAGACAAACGACATTTGACAATATGGTAAAAATAGCATTGTCTATAGCGTGACAGCAATGTACAAAATAAATTGGGCTGCACTCACAGATTACCGTGGGTACAGCCCTTTTTATAAATGTGTAGGTTCTGTTATTTTGTTCTGCTTTCTAGGCGGATAACCCCGTAAAGAAGAAATATAGAAGCTGCCATCATAATTGTTTCTGTAACCGGCTGCGCCCATATCATTCCGCCGAATCCGAATATCTGATTCAGAAGAAGCAGCAGCGGTACATACAAAATCAGCTGACGCACCAGTGTTATTCCGAAAGCATACTGAGGCTTTCCCATCGCCTGAAATGACATACGGCACATTGAGACTGCACCAACAAAGGGCAGTATAAACATCAATGTCCTGAGTACCATAGTTCCGATTGAAATAACTTCTGCCGATTCCGTAAATATGCCTATCAGAAGCGGCGCTGAAATTCCGTACAGCGCCATTAATAAAAGCTCCGATGCGCTGACTACCATAATACCGGCTTTAAGGACCTTCATCATCCTGTCATAATTCTTTGCGCCATAGTTGTAACCCATAATAGGCTGAGTACCGGCAGCAAATCCCTGATAAATATAATTTCCAAGCGAGAGGA
>CACXDE010000435.1 GCA_902766305.1 uncultured Ruminococcus sp.
CTGCCGCCGCTGCCGGAGGAAAAATCGGAAGATGGTGAGGAATCATGACAGCATTATATGTGATACTGATTATTATTGGTATTATTTTGCTGCTGTTGATGATACCGCTGAATATATGTCTGCGCTATACCAATAGTGCAGAATTAACATTGAAGTATTCATTTCTGAAATTCCGGATAATCCCTGCGCCGGAAAAAAAGAAAAAAGCTCCTCCGCAGAAAAAAGAGGAGAAAAAAACAGAAGAGAAACCTGCTGAAAAGAAAAATATGATTCAAAAGCTGAAAGAGAAACATGGCTTACAGGGATTAATTGAATTAGTATATGAAATAGTCGGACTGGTGAATAATGTAGTAGGGCGATTCGGCAAGCATTTGTTTATCAGGAATTTTGATATAAAATTGCTGGTAGTAGGTGAGGACAGTGCTGACACAGCGATCAAATATGGAGCAGTATGTTCTGTGATATATCCGGCGATTGCATATCTGGAAAACATCTCGAAACTGAAAAAACACAGTGAGGATATAGCTGCGGGATTTTTAGCAGAAAAAACAGTATGTGAATTAGATGTCAGAGCATCGATAAGACCATTGTTTTTAGTAGGAATAGCGATTTCCGCATTAGTCAGAGGAATAAAAGTCATAATAAAATATAAATAATAATATATAAAAGGCGGTGTTTTTTTATGAGCGATCATCCGATCAATGGACTGATGGACACAACTCTTGAAAAAATCAAGCAAATGGTAGATGTGAATACGGTGATAGGCGATCCTATCGTAACTCCTGATGGAACGACGATCATACCGGTTTCAAAGGTAGTTTACGGATTTGCATCAGGCGGATCAGAATTTGCCAATAAGCAGCAGCCGGAAGCAAAGCTTTTTGGCGGCGGAGGCGGTGCAGGTGTGACCATCACACCGGTAGCGTTTATTGCAATCAGTCACGGAGAAGTAAAGCTGCTGAATATCACAACGGATAAGGGCGGACAGGCAATTGCAATGATACCGGAATTATTCGACAAGGTATCAGGGCTGTTAAAAAAGGATAAGGATAAAAAGACAGATTCAGATGATGAAGGATTGACCGATCCCACCGTCTGAGTAACAGTAAACATAAAAATACATCCCTTTGCATATGGTTTAACAGAATTTTTGCAAAGGGGAGTATATGTTGCTGAAGAAAATAATCAGTTATGTAAGTTGTGTATTGTTGGTACTGGCGATGACCGGATGCAGTGGTGAGAAGGCGGTGCAGGATACCAACGGACGCACTTTTGTACAGGAAAAGCAGTTGCCGGAGGATATAAAACAGCCGGGAATGTATGACTGTGCGGAGGCAGCGATTCTGTACTGTCCCGATAGAAACGAGATACTTTATGGTCATGATATCCATTCCAGAAGGGCAATTGCGAGTATTACCAAGATAATGACGGCTGTAGTTGCCCTGGAATATGCAGCGAAAAAAGATATTGATGTAAAGATAACGCCAGCGGTGTATGCAGAAGGTTCGAGTCTGTATCTGAAGGAGAATGAAGTGCTCAGACTGACAGAGTTGGTCAAAGGCATGATGGCAGTTTCAGGGAATGATGCAGCCAATGCGGTAGCGTTGGCGGTAGGGGGCAGCTTTGAGGGATTTGCCGCAAAAATGAATCAGAAAGCTGCCCAACTCGGAATGAAGAATACACATTTTGTAACACCCTCAGGACTGGACAGTGAACAGCATTATTCAACAGCATATGATATGGCATTACTATGCACCTATGCGATGAATATGCCGGCATTTGCAGAGATTGTATCGGAAAGGAATGTAGAGGTAAAATATGTCTTTCCGGAGGACAAAACGGCAAAGCTGACAAATCATAACAGACTGTTGTCGATTTGTGAGAGCTGTAAGGGAATCAAGACAGGCTACACCAGCAAAGCAGGCAGAACCTTGACCTCCTGTGCAGAGAGAGAAGGTATCCGACTGATAATAGTAACGCTTGGTGACAGAAATGACTGGGATGACCATTGCAGATTATACGATCAGGGATTCCGGATGGCAGAGGGGATGTTCAGAGCAGGCGAAAAACAGTCAGCGGCAAATTCTGAAAGTAATTGAAAACAGAGGAAATGAAATAATGGATAATAAAATAAGAGTACAGAAAATCATTGCTGATGCCGGAATTGC
>CACXDE010000436.1 GCA_902766305.1 uncultured Ruminococcus sp.
TACCTTGCCCATACCCGAGGTAGACGAAAATGTCGAGTTTTTAGGTTGGGTAGAGGATTCCTGGAGTTATAATGAAAGGCATTACGATGTTCAGGAAAGTTATAATGTCATCACCGAGGACGATCTGGAAAAACAGTGGTGCGATGTTATGTCGGTGGCAGCTTCATATAAGGTGAAGGCAGGTCCTAATGACACAAGCAATACAGTTACCCTTGATGCTAACGGCGGAACTATTGACGGTAAGGATAAGGAAACCTATATTAACCCCGGATATGACACTTATGATCCTCAGGATCTGAGTCATTTTATTCCTGTCAATGACGATGAAAGCCTTGTATTTGCCGGCTGGAATACAGAAGAGGACGGCAGCGGTTATACTATTAATCATACAGGCTTCAAGGATAGCGACTTTGCAAGCGCAGATGTACCCGGAAGTGCGGATATATTCCAATGCTTCGGTGATGATGACGGCAATGTCACACTTTATGCGGTATGGAAAAAGGAAATAAAGGTCAGTCCCGCAACAGACAGCCATACCGATAAGATGATAGCCGAGAAGCTTACAGCACTATTTTCAGAAAACACCGATGAGGACTGGGAGTATCTTGAAGAAGAGGACACCGCAGAGATCATCAAAGCTGAATCCGAAAGCGGAAAGAAAATAAGCGCCGGTCTTGTAATGGAAAAGGATACATCCGAAAAGGCTAAGAAAAATATCGAAGACTGCCAGAACTGGTATTCCTACAACGGTTATAGCTTTGCTGATTACGGATATAAATTGTATGTGACTGTTATGGCAGACGGCAAGGAAATATGCAGGTTAAGGAATTTCGGTACGGTTCTTTATGATATAGAATTTGAACTGCCCGACAGTCTTTTTACCGGCAGCGAAAACGATAACAAGGCAGCTCTCCTTTATCTTATCGGTCATGAAGAGGATGGTGATCTTGCTACAAAGACGTTTGAAGGTAAGACTGTTGATAATACATTCTATGCGGATGTAAGCCGTTATTCGATGCGTATGGGCGAGGACATTGCGGACGGCGATTATGAAACAGCTGTAATCGCAGGAAAATCCGAAATGAATGTTAAGCCCTATAACCCGGATAGTGAAAATGATGCAGATGTTGCAGAATCTGTCGTAAACAGGCTTACAGGCTACAGGCAGGATAAAGCTAATTACTACCGGATGGGCGAGCAGGTACTTTCTGAGTATGACAAGATACTTGAAGCATACGAAAGCGGCAAGGAAATAACCGCACGCTTTGTAATGAAGAAGATAACTCCTACAGACAGTCAGAAGGCAAATATTCTCGATCATCTTGCTGATGATGAAGATTCGGACTATAAGGATTTCACTCCCATTGTATATTACAACATACAGCAGAATATATATGCTGACGGAGTGTTCCTTACTACATTTTCCGATTCACGCTATGGTGTTGAGATAAAAACTGTTATCAACGAGATAAAATCTCTTCCGGCTGAACCCGATCCCCGTCATTCAAGGGAGTTTGCTTTTGTCTCAACTATCAAGAACAGCGATAACAGCTGGCGTGTAGAAAGTTTTAGTACAAATACAGATGAAATCGGAAATGTAAACGGATATTATTATGCCGATGAATGCAGTATTTATGCTTTCGGTTATACAATGGGCGGAAAATACCAAGTCAATTTTGATGCGTGGGGTACTTCCATAAACGGCAAGGTATACAATAATACTCTGAAATACAAATTCAATTTCCTTTCGGATGATGAGCAGCTGGATGTAAAAGACTTCTTCGGTGTTGATAATGTAAAAGATGTTCTGCATCCGTATGCAAAGTTCAAGGAATGGGTAACCAACGACTGGGATTTTCAAACAGGTCAATATCTAAATACACCTGTTTCAACGGTTACAAAAAATCTGTTTTCAACCTATGACTATACGTTATATCTGCGCCCTGTGTTTGATGATACAATTCCGAAGAATTCGGGCACATATTATATAAGCGTTTGCACAAGAGGCGGTACTATAAAGGATCTTCCCACACTCAACGGAAAAGTAAGATGGTCGGATGCTTTTTATAACGGCTATGGATTTAATACCTATATAGGCACAGTTAAAAGCAGCGATCTGACAAGTCTGACCCTTCCCGATCCCACACCGGTTGAAGGACAGAATTTCCTCGGCTGGAACTGCGCATTTGACGCAGAAAGCGGTACTGTAAAATCACACGGTTCAGTTATAACTAAGGCTGATTTTGCGGAAAGCGATGTTGTTAATCTGCTGGCTGATTACCTCTATCCGGAAGAAGAGGGCGAGGAACACAGGTTCATGGCACATCTTTACGGCAACGGAGGAACAATTGACGGTAAGGAAAGTGCATGGTATCACGCTGCATCAGGTTCTTCAGCAGGAAGCTACAGCATGAATCTTATCGTTCCCGTAAGATCAGGATATAAATTCAAGGGCTGGAATACAAAGGCAGACGGCAGCGGCAATGACGTAGATGATGCAGGTTCGGCAAGTATGAGTATATTCTCCCCCTACTATAAGCCGAGACTGAGTGACGATAACTACAATGTTGCACTGTATGCACAGTGGGAGGTTGCAGGTCCGGCAGTAGAAAGCGTTTCTCTCAGCAAGACGGCAGCAACTCTGGAAATAGGCGGCACACTTGCTCTTACAGCAACAGTTTCACCCTCAGATGCAGTAAACAAGACGCTCACTTGGAAA
>CACXDE010000437.1 GCA_902766305.1 uncultured Ruminococcus sp.
CATATGCCTTGAAAAAGCCCTTATTTCCGATAACCTTCTTGGATTTAAGTATGTCCGTCACCTGATCAAGAGTTGCATTCTTCGGTATAGTGACAGATACCTCTTCGCCTTCCTCACGTCCTACAGCAAGCATATCATTAACGCCGACCATAAGAAACTCACCTGTCATTATAGACACAAAAAGTATCATAACAAACCATATAGTTCTGAAAATAACACGGTTTCTTCTGCCTTTTCTTTTGCTGCGCTTTTTGTCAAGACGCTTTGCTGCTCTCAGTTCATCCTTATCAAGCTCTTCTTCACTGCTGTCAGCAGAATCCTCGCTGAAGCTTGTTATCTCTTCGGACGGCTGAGGTATTGCATGAGTTCCTGTACGGAACTGACTGTCGCCGCTTCTTATTTCCGGTACGGAATCTTCAGCGATATCATCTTCAACACCTGCGTCAAGATCGCCGAAACTGATCTTGAAGCCTTCGACCTTTTCTTTTCTTTTCTGTTCAAGCTCGTTATCCATCGGCAAATATTCCTCCTTCATTCACATTCGCTCATTATCTTCCTTATTTTTCTATCTGTAACAATTATATCCATAACTGCATCAAAGCTGTCATGTGGAATACTTTCACTATAAAAACAGTTTTCATAACAAAGACCTATCTTCATCCCTCTGAAATTTTCAAGAAATCTGTCATAATAACCCTTGCCGTAGCCCATTCTGACACCTGCCGCATCAAACGCAAGTCCGGGAACTATACATATTCCCTCATACGGAGGTAACAATTTTTCGCATATCAGCGGATCAGGCTCCATTATGCCGAAAGTTCCCTTTTTAAGCTGATCCATACTTGTTATGATAAAATGTTCAAGCGTATATGAACCGCTTACACATTTCGGAACAGCCACAGTAATTTTTTTTTCAAGAGCAATGTCTATAAGCTTAAGTGTATCCACTTCTATTTCCGGAGAAGACACATAGCAATAAAGCGTCTTTATTGAACAAAAATCCAATATACTCTTTATATTTTCAAATATTATATCATCAGCGCACTGTCTCTCAGCCTGAGTCATTTCAAGCCTGCATTTTTTGCATTCTTTACGTATCCTGTTTTTTTCCTTTATCAGTTCCTGCATTGTATAGAAGCCTTTACCCTGTCTGCTGTCTCTCTGTCTTTAAGCTCTGCAAGCAGCTCTATACCAAATTCAACTGCAACTCCCATACCTCTTGCAGTTATGATATTACCGTCCTTCTCAACATAACCATCGTTGAGTAAAGCACCCTTAAGGCTGTTTTCAAATCCGGGGAATGCTGTCGCTCTCTTACCCTCAAGCAGCCCCATTTCACCAAGTATTGAAGGTGCAGCACAGATTGCTGCGATCAGTTTATTATTTTTATTACAAAATTCCACAGCCTTTATAACTTCAGGACATTTGCCTAAATTGATAGTTCCGGGCATTCCGCCGGGAAGGATAACACCCTGTATATTATCATCAAGAACTATTTCATCTGCTGTCATATCAGCAATTACATCTACACCATGTGAAGTGGTTATTGTACGGCTTCCGACTCCTACGGTCTTCACATCGACCTTGCCTCTTCTGAGAATATCCACAGGTGCAAGCGCCTCTACAGTTTCAAATCCTTGCGCAAGAAAAAGGTATACCATCAAAAAACATCCTTTCTTTACATTATCACACTTTGTATTCTACCACATTTTTTCGTCAATATCAATACCTCATAATCTGCGGAAATCAATTTTGTCAGTGTTTTTCCGGGGGAAACCCTTTGTTTGAAAACAAAGGGTTATCCCCCAAACCCCTTTCCTAAAAAAATATTAACTATTAAAAATGTTTTATTACTATTATCTATGCTATTTATGATATTTTGTATTCGACATTATATTGCAGGCACGGTATATCTGCTCACAAAGCATAACCCTCGCAAGCTGATGCGGAAAAGTCATCTCCGACATAGACATCCGTATATCAGCCGTCTTTTTAACCTGATCTGACAATCCCCATGATCCGCCTATCACAAAAGCAATACTGCCGCCGCCGTAAACCTTGTTATTTTCAAGAAGCTGCGCAAGACCTTCGGAAGAATAACTCTTTCCCTCTATGCACATTGCGGCGATCTGCGAACCCTTGGGTATCTTTGAGAGTATCCGCTCTCCTTCTCTTATAATAGTATTATCTATCTGACTCTGTGAAGGATCATCCGGAAGCCTTTCCTCATCCGTTTCTACAATAGAAAAATCAGCGTATCTGCTCATTCTCTTTGTATATTCAGCTATGGCTTCTCTCCAGTATTTTTCTTTCAGCTTTCCCACACAGACAATTGTTATCTTAATCATTGATTTCCTCTGATAAATACTTAAATAATACTTTTAGTATATAATTGTTTTACCGCCCTCCGGAGGTACTACTTCAAGTATATAATCCATATTTCTTTTCAAACCATTCATATCAAGCTCGCACAGTGCAGTCTGTTCAGCTAAAAGCGGAATATTGTTTTCCCTGCTCAGATGTGCAAGCAGCATTCTTGTAGTTCCTGTTTTAACAAGCTCAACCAACTTTCCGGCACATACATCATTTGACAAATGCCCCTTATCTGAAAGTATCCGTCTTTTAAGTATGTAAGGATAGCTGCCGCCTTCAAGCATACGTACATCGTGGTTGCTCTCTATCACAACCGTATCACAGCCCTTTAAAGCTTCTGACATTTCGTCCGTAATATATCCGGTATCCGTTGCGAAAGCTGTTTTTCTGCCGTCAGAGGTTTCAACAACATATCCGTATCCTTCAGCACAGTCATGTGATGTATGAAACGGTACTATCTTCATATCATCCGTCTCTATACCTTCCAGACCCAAAGCTGAAATGCGTACCTTAGAGCTGATATAATTTTTCTGTTCAAGCTGACTTATAGTTCCTGCTGCCGTATATACCTTCACTGCATATCTTCCGGCAAATACTCTGAGTCCCTGAACATGGTCTGTATGCTCATGTGTAACGAATACCGCTTCTATATTTTCAGGAGAAAGATCCCTTTCCCTGAGAGCATTCTCTATCTGCCTTGCGCTTCTTCCTGCATCTATCAGTATGCCTTTTTCGGGACTGCCTATATAATAGCAGTTTCCGCTGCTGCCGCTGAAAAGCGGATATAATCTTGTCATTTTATCTTATCCTTTCAGATAACCGAAAAAAGGGCTGCCAGTCTAAGGACAGCCCCTGATATCATACTTTTTTTATTGCAGTATCTTCGCCCTGAACTCTCCTGATATCTGCACCAAGAGCGGCAAACTTCTCCACAACATTTTCATATCCTCTTTCGATATGTCTGATATCTTCTATCTGGGTCGTTCCCGTTGCTCCAAGTCCTGCGACTATCATAGCTGCTCCGGCTCTCAGGTCGGTTGCCTTCACAGGCGCTCCCTTAAGATGATCTACGCCTTCTATAACAGCTAATTTACCGTCTACGCTGATCTCCGCTCCCATTCTCCTGAGTTCCTCAACATAACGGAAACGGTTATCCCATACAGCTTCATTTACAATGCTTGTACCGTCCGCCATCGTAAGTATAGCAGCTATCTGGGGCTGCATATCCGTAGGGAAGCCCGGATGAGGCATTGTCTTGACATTACATCTTCTGAGACGGTCATTCTTTACTATTCTTACGGAATCGTCAAATTCTTCAATGAAGACTCCCATTTCACGCATTTTTGCTGTAATAGATTCAAGGTGCTTGGGAATGACATTATTTATCATAACATCTCCGCCGGCGCTTGCAACTGCCGCCATATATGTTCCTGCCTCTATCTGATCAGGAATAATAGAATAGGTCGTGCCTCCTAAATGAGACACTCCGTTTACCTTTATTACATCAGTACCTGCGCCTCTTACATCTGCACCCATTGAATTAAGAAAATTCGCAAGATCAACTATATGAGGCTCTTTCGCAGCGTTTTCAATAATAGTTCTGCCCTCAGCCTTTGCCGCCGCAAGCATTATATTAACTGTCGCACCGACAGACACAACATCGAGGTACACATGACCTCCGACAAGCTTATCTGCCTTTACCTTTATCATTCCGCTTTCAACACTATGAACTGCGCCAAGCACAGTAAAGCCCTTAAGGTGCTGATCTACGGGTCTGACGCCAAAATCACATCCGCCCGGCAGTGCTACCTCAGCTCTGTTGAATTTTCCAAGCAGCGCACCCATAAGATAGCTTGAAGCCCTCATATGTCTTACAAGATCATATGTCGCAACAGGCTCTCTTATCCCTTTAGGATCAATTTCCAGTACGGATTCCTCCGGCTTTTTCACCTCTGCGCCCATCTGCTGCAATATCTCAGCTATAAGATTTACATCCTGTATATCGGGAACATTCTCTATACGGCAAACACCGTCCGACAGGATAACAGCCGGTATTATTGCCACTGCTGCATTTTTTGCACCGCTTATCTTTACATTTCCGTGAAGCCTGTTACCGCCGTTGATAACAATTTTTTCCAAA
>CACXDE010000438.1 GCA_902766305.1 uncultured Ruminococcus sp.
ACATTCGATAGCCGGACTCCTGAAAAGAGAGCGTTCTCTTATCAGCGAAAGACCTTTCCGCTCTCCACATCATACAGTGTCGCCGGCAGGACTGACAGGCGGCGGAACTATACCTCACCCCGGCGAGATATCTCTTGCACATAACGGCGTTCTTTTTCTTGATGAGCTTCCTGAATTTAACCGTACTGCTATGGAGATACTGAGACAGCCCATAGAGGACGGGCAGGTGACTATTTCAAGAGTAAATGCAACTCTGACATATCCCTGTTCGATAATGCTGATAGCTGCTATGAATCCATGCCCGTGCGGATATTACGGTACATCAAAGTGTACATGCAGCCAGAAAGCGGTTGCAAATTATCTTGCAAAGGTATCAGGACCTCTTCTTGACAGACTTGATCTTCACGTGGAGGTTCCAGCTGTAGACTTTGCCGAGCTGTCCTCGATGAACAAGGGGGAAACCTCCGCCGAAATAAAAAAACGCGTGGACAGGGTAAGGGCAATACAGCTTGAACGGTTCAAGGGTACAAAAATAACATGCAATGCACGTATTACTGCCGGTCTTCTGAATAAGATGTGTCCGCTGTCAGATGACGCAGTGTCGTTTATGAAGAACCAGTATGAAAAATTGGGTCTTTCTGCAAGAGCGTATGACAAGCTTATGAAGGTCGCAAGGACGATAGCTGATATTGAAGGCGTTGAAGTGATTAAGAAAACACATATTTTTGAAGCTGTGCAGTTCCGTGATCTTGACAGGAAGTACTGGAGATAGTGAAAACGGAAAATTATTTTGCCTTAATTTGTATTTTTTGTAGATATCAAAATGATGATGTGATATAATAATAGGTAGTTGTGCTCTGAAATTCAGGGCTATTGTAAAGGTGGTCGGAAAAATGCAGGAGTTTGATGCGGCAAAGGGACTTATACATCTGTTTTTTGCAAACGATGATGATTATTTTTATACTGACAGCTATGTGCGTACTGATCAGACATATTATCTTTACAGCAAACTCCTTGAGGGAAGATACGAATATGTGATAAGCTTCTCCGGAAATGAAAATAACGGTTATTTTATGACTCTTCAGGATAATATAACGGCGGCTGCATTTTCGGAAAAGAATAACGGGAGCTTTTTCGGGGGATTGTTTTCCTCCGGAAGACGGGGTTCAAATCTGCCCTCTGAGACAAACGAAAAGGAACGGACAAGATCGGGAAAAAAGGTATTTCAGCTTAATAATGAAAGCTTCGGTGAAACTCTCAGCGATGTGATATCTTTTATGAAAAGAAAAAGCCGTGCGGCTGTGATAATGCCTATGAATATTTTTGCTGCTGTTTCCAGATATCCTGAGCTTTGTGATGAACTCAGAAAAATAAGTGCTAAAAATTTTCAGGAAAACAACAGGCATATTCTTGTAGTAACAGCCTCGTCCTATGCAGCGGAAAGTATAAAGTATTTCAGACCTGACGGAAGCACCCTTTCGGAAGATAATATTTTTACTGACAATGTTCTTTTTCCTGACCTTGATCCTTATTTTCATGATCTGTATGAAAGCAGCAGCAATTTTTACATATATGACAGTATCAGGAGATTTATGGCGGATAAGGCGGTGTTCCATCAGTCGCTGAGCTATGAGAATATCAGACGCATGATGGAAAGGCTGGTTATTCATACTAACTGCTTTGAGAATGTCGATCTGACTGATATCAATTCAATGGCAGGGGTTATTTATTCATATTATAATTCCCTGGAATATAAAAAGAATAATAATATTCCTTTTCCGGCAAATCCCAAGCGTTCTCTTGCGGCGGTCGAAAGTGAGATAATCAGCAGCAGACGGCTCAGAGAGATACTTAGAACTGCTTCGGCGGAATTTAAGGAATATAACGATCCGTATAAGTATATTTGCAGGGTTTATACTGACTGTATAGATGTTGAGGGCTCGCCTTTTATTATCGGAGGCAGCAGCTACGGTGAAGAATTGGGTATGCTCCATGCAATAAACAAGATATACACCAAGCGGTTCGGTGAGACATATCCCAAGCTTGACAGGACAATAGATATACTCAGCAAGCCCTGTGTTGATGGTGCAGTCAGTTTCAGCGCAGCTGATTTCCGGACAAAAATAATAGAGATGACATATAAGAATATAGTAAACGAGCTTACTGATTTTGTTGATACCGGGCTTATAGATGCTATGCTGAAGGGGCTGGACTTCTATTTTGATTATTTCCGCAGTGCTTCGCAGCTGCACGGTGAAGTTGTGACGGCAAAGGATATGAGCTTTGATATGTATAAGAATGTGATGAGGTTTGAGGAGAAGCTTTCGACATTCAGAAAAACCAAGGCAGAGCTGGAGCAGAGAATAGTAACTCAGGAAAACAGCGGCGATACTCTGGCAGCGGAAAATACAAGGAATCATCTTGAGAAGGTTCTTGAGAATATGAAAAAATATGAGACGATCACGGAAGACGCATACAGGGTGCTGGCTTTGCCGCTTAGCGACAATAATGCGGTAAGTATAAACTCAAAGATGAAATATGCGTCACAGACACTGAAAAACAATGCGGCTCAGCTGTCTGTAAATAACTGATTTAACATAGGACGGCGGATGCCGGGAACGGAGAAAAAAATGGTCAATTTGGGAATAGATTTCGGCAGCACGTATACGCTGGTATCGTACTACCGCGGTGACAAGCAAACGCCGGAAGCAATAAGTCTTGACGGTGTAAGTCCGTATATACCGTCAGTGGTTTCTTACAATAAGAGAAAAAATGAATATAAATTCGGAAAATCTGCAAAGAATCTTACCGGCAATAAGAATGTGATAATATTCAAGGCTTTCAAAATGCTGCTTAATGAACAGATGACCGAAGAAAATCTGAGAGAAAGAAACTATGATGAGGTAAATACTCCCGAAAAAATAGCAGCGTACTTTCTGGAAAGGGTTCTGAAAAGTGCTCTTGCCAAGGTGGGAGACGATCATATCGGAAAGCTGATAGTAGGTGTACCGGAGGTGTGGGGACAAAGTCTCAATACCTTTGACGGCAGAACGGCGATAAACCGTATATGTGCTTCATTTGATTTCATAGACAAGACTGAGGTAGTAAGCGAACCAGCATGTGCAAGCGCGTTTTTCGCATACAATTACAAGCAGATACGCAATCAGAATTTTGAGGGACGTGTCCTGCTTATAGATTACGGCGGAGGTACGCTTGACATAACTCTGACAAAGGTTCTTTCCAATAACGGCAGTATGGAAGTCAAGGTCGAAAAGCGTGACGGCGCCGGAGAGAACATTGATAAGGAGATAGGAAATGCCGGTATAAAATATATGGAAAAGGTCGTTGAATGTGCTATACATGACTGCGAAGCGTTTGGCGGCGAATATGAAATAGAATATGACAGCAGCTTTCTTAAAGCAGTGGATGAGCTTGAAGCGGCGCTGATGAGCGATGCAGAAGATGTTGAGGATACGTTCCGGGAATTGGAGTTCATGACCGATGCCTTAGAGGATGAGGAACTGATAGAGATAGATTACAAGGATGAAAGTGTGATAATAACATACAAGCACCTTAAGGATATCTATGATGAGATTATTGCCGGTGTTCTCAGAGAGAAACTGGAGACTGTTACCGCTGGTGTCGATACGTATGAGGATAATTTTAAGATAGGTATTGTCGGCGGATTCGGTAACTTCTATCTTGTGAAGAAACAGATATACGATATGTTCAGCATAAGCTCCCGTGATGAGAGAACAGAGGGAATAATCGTCAACAGTGAGGACAGGGAAAGAGCAATATCTCTGGGCGCTTCACTTTTAGCGAATGAGCTTATCACTATAAGAAAAACAGCGGAGTTTTCCATTGGTATTTATGCTTACCGTGCGGATAAGGCTATTGCTAAGTATTATGCGATAAAATACCGTCAGGAGCTTGAATATGATAAAATATACTGTGCAGCGGATGCAAAGGGTCATACTGTACCATATATTGTTGCAGGCGGTACGATAGATAAGTTTCTTGTTAATTTTACTGACAGTGAAAATGATGCTTTCGGTGTTTCACCAAAGGCTGAACTTTCTGAAAAGCTTAAAAATGTAGTAGATAATGAATTTATGATGGCAGCAGTTGGTTTTTCAATAGATGCTTCTGATTCAATAACGATACATATATTTGATTATGACTGGGAAACTTCTGAAAGAAGTGAAAAACCTGTAAGGAGCATAAGACTTTCTACTATCAAGTCGATGTTTGATGTAGTAGATCTGAACGGCAGAGGTGATGGCTGATGGAATTTCAAAGGACAGGCAGGACGCTGCGTACACTTGAAAAAAAAGATGTGCTGACTCTTGAAGAGACCCTTGGTGTAATGACGGATATACTTGCGGATGTACAGACTATGGCAGGAGAATCGCCTGATAAGCTTAATACGGGTGATCTCAGGGCAGCGGTTACGGGGATGTCTATGGTAGGCAGGATGCTGCTGCAAATAAAGAAAACAAAATCGGAAGAGTTTGGTACAGCAGCAGACAGAAAAAAACGTCTGGACAAGATATATGACGAGATAGAACAGACCTGCAGCGAAATGGATAAGGCTGAAAAGCAGATAGAGGAATATTCCGAAAAGCAGATAGAGCTTGAAAAGGTCAGATCGGAGCTTGCAGTAAAGGCTGACAGGGCGCAGGAAATATCAGATCAGTGCAAAAGCATTGAAGAAGAAATAGAGAAGCTTTCTACTGTTGATTTAGATGAGCTTGCAGAGAAGAAACGTCAGCAGCAGGAGAAGCTTGCTGTTGCTAAAGACAGGTTTAATGATGAATATAATGAGGTTGAAAGACTGAAAGAAATTCACCATATGCTTGAAAATGATGTCAATGAAAAGTCTGAGGCTGCTGAAGAGCTGAAAAAAGAGATAGAAGAAAAAAGAAATACACTGCATGATTTTGAATCTATGTGCGTTGAGTATGAAGAAAAGCTGGAGGAGCTTGGCATTTCTACTGATGATACCCGTAAACGTGCGGATGAACTGAAACAGCAGTTTGACGATTCACAGAATAAGATAGATGAGCTGTCTAAAAATGAATTGCCGGAGCTTAAGGAGAAGCTGCAAAAATCAAATGAGGAGCTTGAAGCAATACAGCGGCAGTGTGATGATATACAAAGTCAGATAGATGAAGCGCAGAAGGAGAATAACAGCAAAACAGAGGAGCTGGAGCAGAAAAAGCAGAAGCTTCAGGAGGAAGCGGATAATGCGAAAAACAGCTGTGAACAGCTCGAAACTGATATTACTAATATGACGGCTGAAAAGGAAAGCCTGATACAAAAAGAGCGTGATCTTCAGGATGAGATGGTGAATATAGAGGCTGAGATAAAGCAGTTCAAGGTCAGTTTGCAGGCAAATGAGGACCTTATTCAGTCTCACAGAGAGGAACTGTCAAGGTACAGGGATATAACGATACCGGCATCTATGCTTACTCTGAAAAAGAGGGAGCAGACTCTTGATGAATATGCTTCGAGAAATAATGAGCTTAAAATGCAGATAGCGGAAAAGGAAGAAGAAATTTCCGGACTTGAAAAAACTGTCGGTGATCAGCAGAATGAATTGTCTGATTCTGAAAAGAAAAGAGATGAGCTGACGGCTGAAATAGATACCTATACGCAAAAGCTTGAAGATATAAGATTGAGAATAGGAAATCTTTCCGCTGAAAAGCAGAAAATGATGGCTGAGATCGCCGGCAAGGAAGAACAGCTTGGAATGAATGATGTAGAGGCTCTGAAAAACAAATATGATGAGGTGTGCAGGCTTCTTAATGAAAAAGAAGAACAGGCGCAGACGCTTCGCGGTGATATAGAAACAAAAAAACAGGAGTCTGCAAAGGCGGATGCTGATATAGAAAGCATACAAAATGAAATGCACCGACTGTCAAAGTACATAGATGATGAAAACGAAAAGTACAGCAGGATGAAGCAAAGCTATGATAATATTTCAGCTCATAGGGATGACGTTATCAAAAAGAAAGCGGAGCTTAAAGAACTGCTTGATTCGATAACATCTACGGAGGCGGAGACGGAGATAAAAGCGTGTGAAGGTCAGCTTGCAATTATGCAGGATGCGGTCGATAAGCTTTTCCCGGATGCAGGATTCAATTCCATGCCTCTGCCGCTGAAAAAGGAAGAGGCAGCCCGGAAGAGAAGGTATTTCAAGGAAGAAATCGCAAAGATACGCCGTATGCTGGATGTGTACAAGCAGGAATACAGAAATCTGATAGAAGCAATTGAAACAGGAGTGAAGTCTTAATGAAATGTAAGTTTTGTGGGAGTATTATTCCCGAAGGTGAGATAAGATGCGGTGTGTGCGGATTTACTCATGTCAATTTTACAGACGGAGATAATACTGAGGCACTGAACAGGATGATACAGAAGTATAAGCAGAATAAGTTCGGCGGTACAGGTATATTTCTGGTAAGTCATAAATATGCGATAGAAAACGGTGCGTTCAGCGATTATAAGACAGATCTTGTCAAAATAGCTGATGCGGCTGAGCTTGAACCCGGTGAGATAGTATGGCTGGGTAAAAGCTTTTTCGGATCGGAAACAGACAAGACCATAGTTGTGGAGATATGTGTTGACAAGAATGAAAAAACATATTATGATTTTTCTCTTAGCATAGAAAAGGCAGACGATCTTAGTATAGGCGTCGTAAGGACAGAGGGTCTTAAAGCTAAGATAGCAGTAGGCAGTGAGGATAAATATGTTTTGTCAGAGGAATTTGATCTTTGCTGAGAGGGGGATGATCGATGAATGATAACAAAACTGTGAATACAAGCAGTATTCTCTTTATTATCGGTGCGGCAATGATCGTTATAGGTGTTGTCATGAGCATCATTTCCGGAATATCTGCGGTGCAGGCAAAATCTGAGGCAAGCCGTTATAGGAGTGCTGAGGGAGTAATACGTGATGTTGAGATTCTTTCTGTAAATCCACGCATGGAATACGGAGATGTGTATGCAGAGTATGAGGTTGACGGCAAAACATATAAGAGCCGTATATACGATTATCCTGATCCGCCGATAACCGGTGCAAGCGTTACGGTTTATTACGATCCTTCTTCGCCGGAAAATACAATTAAGTCCGATCCGTCAGCCAAGTCACAGGGCGGTTCAATATTTGTTAACCTGTCGCTTGCCGGTCTGGGTGTCGTCATAGTATTGATAGCACGTGCAAGCCGCAATGCGAGGACAAATGAGGAAATAAGAGCGCGTTATAAGTCGTATGAAGAATACGGCGGAGAGGTGACAGAGCGTGCCGGAACCCTGTTTGATCAGAAGGTAAGTCCTGAGGATACAAAGTTCAGTGATGATTTCTTGCCCGCAAGAATGAGAACCCGAAGCGCAAGGAAATTCAGAAAGTTCTTCGGATTAGGTGAATACGGTCATTATAAATAAACGGAGGTAGATAAAATGGGATTATTATTTGGTAAAAAGAAAAAAGAAGCTGTTGAAGAGCCTGTAATTATCAGAGAGGATCCGAAAAAACAGCTTGACGCTACAAGGCAGAATATGGTAAAGATACTTGACGCGCTTGATTCTATAAATGTACAGAAGATACGTTCAAGTGTATCAGAAGAATTGCTGTCAAATGCACAGCTGTCTGAATTTGACAGAGATCTGAAAATTGTCAAGGCTGTCATAAGCAAGCAGACCTCCTCACAGCTTATGCTTGCGGAAAGCGATGCTATAGATCAGGAGCTTTTCTTCTTTGCAGAGCATATAGAGAATGAAATGTGCGAAGGTCATTTTACTGTATCTGAGACATATATGAAGGCTATCAAGTTCGGTATTTCAAAGGGACATGAGCCGATAAAGGAATCAGATATCGAAAATAAGGACGATATTCTGAATCAGAGACTTGAAATAATCAAGCACTATAAGCTTATAGCGGAGCTTAACAGAAAGATAGCGGCATATCAGGACAGTATAGTAAAGCTTAACGACAAGTTAGAGCATTTGCAGGCGGATTATACCGAAGCAAAGAGCATAGCAAAGGAAGAGAGCATACGTCATAAGGATAAGTATGATCAGATCATACGCATGAGTCCGGCGGAGGTTGCAACTGCTTCACCGGAGATACAGAACTATGCGGCTATCTTCTCAAAGGTCAATGAGCTGAAAAGCCAGATCAACGGTGTAAAGACAAGTATATCCGGTATGAACTCCAATGTTCAGGAAATGCAGAGAGCTATAAGCAATACTGAAAATGCGCTCCTTTCTATCAACAGCATTACCACCGAAAAAGAGCGTGAGGAAATAGAGAGAGTCAACAAGCAGTATATAGAAAATATGAAAAACCTTCAGGATCAGGTATTTGAGTTTGAGGATCTTTTCTCAGACCTTGACGCATCTATTGACGCTATCAACTCTGATCCGAGGATAATACGCAAGATGCTGAAGGATATGACAACGTACCGCAATATTGTACATCAGGATGAACTGGAGCAGAAGGCTGAAGAAGAGGGTATGAAAAACTATGAAGAATACCTCAGACAGCAGCAGCAGCAGCTTGACGATGATATCGCAGGTATGGAGGAAGACCTTGACAACGATGGTATAAGCAATGAGCCTGAAAAGCACAGGATCAGCAACTGATATGGAGGGATAAGCTATGTTCGGAATATTCAAAAGCAAGGCAGAAAGAGAGCAGGAAAAGCTTGATAAGGAGATCGCCAAGACTGAAAAATATCTCAGTGACGACAAGAAAATGAGCGATATCAACAAAAAGCGCAAAGAGCTTGACAAGAAGAAGGCAAGACGTGACGACAGCAATTTCAGGGACAAGGTTTTCGAGACGAATGTAAAGCTCAATAAGCTTGAAGAGAAATTCGTCATGAAGATCGTAAGCGAATCAAACGCTGTCAAGTACGAACGTGAACATAATCAGAACAGCAAAAAGTCAGAAAAGAGACTGAAAAATGCTTATCTGTCTCTTGTTATGGTAAAACACGCTAAAAAGAGACTTATCGAAATCGAAAACGAAAGAGACTGGAATCTTGCAATGAGAGATCTCAGCGGTGCTATCAAAACCATGAACGGTATATCTCTTGGCTCTCAGAACATACAGAAGGCGTTGTTCCAGTTCAGAGCGCAGAAAATGGGCTGGCTTGAGGACAATGAATCCAGCGGATGGTTCAACGAAAAGACAGAGGAAAAGGTATCCAATGCAGAAGTACAGAAGGTCATGAACAGTGATCCTGTTGATCTTCTTGTTGCTGACGACATCTATGATACACTGCTCAACGACCCGACAACTGACATGATAAATGAATATGCGTCAAAGAGTATCGGCGTTGACACCAACTTTGAGGATGTTTCTGAATTTTCCTCAAAGCAGGAACAGGCAGTTCCAACAGAGACCTCCATCTCTGACGAAGAATTTGACGATTATCTCAGAGACTGGGGCAAGGTTTGATCAATAGCTCAGAGCTAAGAGTGCAGAGCTCAGAGCATGACACATCAGGCTTTTTAAAAATAATAAGCTCAAAGTTCAAAGCTCTAAGCTCAAAGCAGTGGCTTATAAAGTCAGGAGTGAGGAGTCAGGAATCAAAAGTTAACTATCATTCTGAGGCTATTTATTTTAATGCGTAATAGTTGCACTTTGCCAATATAATTACGCATTATGAATTATGAATTATGAATTATGAATTAACTGAAAGAAGTGATTGAAAATGGAATGTAATTATGCGGTCGCTGTACAGAAAAGGGAAAATCTGTACAGAGCATATATCAATAAAGCACAGCT
>CACXDE010000439.1 GCA_902766305.1 uncultured Ruminococcus sp.
ACTAACTTAG
The DNA here is from genome assembly GCA_902766305.1 of uncultured Ruminococcus sp. Lineage (GTDB taxonomy): Bacteria > Bacillota > Clostridia > Oscillospirales > Acutalibacteraceae > UBA1213. The sequence continues at coordinate 11 of CACXDE010000439.1, forward strand.
CACCGTTTTTGCCCCCTGTTTTCCGTATTTTCATTTTTTAATAGACCGCAAAAGAACAGTAATAATCAACCCAAAAGGAATAAATCATTTCTTTTTCAAATAAACACTAACTTAAAATGCAACATTTTAGTATGATAAAGCACTGAAATAACTTACTTGCTCAACTGAGAGCACTTTCTTTTTCACTTGCGATTTGTGAACAACATTAACTAATTCAGATTCCTTTTAGACAGCTTGTTAAACCTATAATTAATGCTGTTGATACATATTTTTTATCCTTGTATGTTCTTGTCTAAAATATAAATGCTTATGCTCCAAATCTGAAAGTATATTTTCCATTTCTCAAAGCTTAAAGTCCAATATTCAGGAACTATAAAACCAAATTAACGATCTGACCAAAAAAACAAATACATAGGCAATATGAGCAGCGCATATAATAGATGTTTAAGAACGGTGTCTATCTATGCGCTGTGTTTTTAGTTTATATAACTGCTTTACCTATCTCGGTGGGTTTTTAGATAACTTTTAAAACATATAAACCAATACTTAAAAAATAATTACCAAAACTTGTATGTTCTTGTTCCAAATTTAAAGGCTTATGCTCCAAAACTTAAAGTATAGTTTCCAATATCCAAGGCTTAAAGTCCATTATTCAGGAACGGTAAAACAAATTAACGATCTGACTCAAAAAATAAATACATAGGCAAAGTCAAACAGTACATAATAGACATTTTAAGAACGGTGTCTATTATGTGCTGTATTTTTTTCGTTTTAATGCTTTTTCAAATTTTTATCGGAAATAAATATAATCCACCGTACTTTTTTCTATATTCATCAGAACCATATAGAAAGGTGCAGGTGGTAAATATGTTTGAATACATTTCAATCTATAATCATTTATCAGGATGTTCCGAAAGAAAAGGATATATATTCAAAATCTATGATATATCATGGATACCTCCTCCATATCCGAACCAATACTTGCTGAATATTGTGGAAAGGAGGACATACCGCTATGAATAACAACAACGTACCCGTATGGGAAAAGTTTACTCTATCCATTAAAGAGGCTGCCGCTTATTTTAATATCGGAGAAAACAAAATACGGACAATAGCCAATAATAACAGAGACGCTGATTGGGTGCTATGGAATAACACCAAACTATTGATAAAGCGTCAGAAGTTTGAAAAATACATAGAGGGACTAAACTGCATATAAGAAGTTGAAAACGGAGCAACTTTATGATATAATCAAGATGCGTAAAGTTGTTCCTGTTTTGGTTATGGTGATCAAAGGAGGATTGACTTATGGTAAAACGTAAAGATAATAAAGGACGTATTCTCAGGGATAACGAATATCAGAAGTCAGACGGCAGATATGAGTATCGTTATCCGGACGGCAAAGGAGGACTTAAAAGCGTATATTCTTGGCGATTAGTTGAAACAGATAAAACACCAGCAGGAAAGAAACATACAGCGGCATTAAGAGAGCTTGAAAAGACGATCAAGCGTGATCTTGAAGACGGTATTATCGTTCAGAAAAAAGTAACACTCAACGCCTTATGGGATGAATACATACGCAACAAAACGGAATTAAAGCAGAGTACACGCACAAATTACAAGTATATGTATGATAAGTATGTTCGTAATGTTCTCGGCAATATGAATGTATCTGCGATAAAGTATTCTACTATGAAAAACTTTTTTAATGATCTGATCGTTGAAAAGGGCTTCAAACCGGCAAGTGTTGAAGTGCTGCACACAGTATTACATCCTGTATTCAGAATAGCTGTAAAAGACGGCTATATTCGTATCAATCCGACAGATGATATAATAGCTGAACTGAAAAGAAGTCATGACTGGGACAAAAAGACACGTCATGCATTGACGGTTGAGCAGCAGGAGGCATTTATTGACTACACTGCAAATAGTAAAAAGTATAGCCACTGGCTGCCGCTGTTGACCTGTTTACTCGGTACTGGCTGTCGTATCGGTGAAATGCTTGGGCTGCGTTGGTGTGATATTGACTTTAAAGAGGGAATAATATCTATCAATCACAGCTTGGTATATCGTCAGCAGGACAATGGCAAATGTGAGTTTCATATCACTACTACAAAGACCAAGAACAGCAACAGGGTTATCCCCATGTTCAAGAGCGTGCAAAATGCTTTACTGTCTGAAAAGTTAAAGCAGATGCAAAACGGCTTTTGTATGACAGAAATCGACGGATATTCCGGTTTTGTCTGGAAGAATAAACGGGGTACCGTTTTCAATCCTCAGAGCGTGAACAAAGCTATTGACCGTATTGTCAGAGACTACAATGCAGACGAGATAACACAGGCTGCAAAGGAAAGGCGTGAGCCGTTATTGTTGCCTAATTTTTCAAACCATGTGCTTAGGCATACATTCTGTACAAGATTATGTGAGAACGAAACAGATTTGAAGCTGATACAAGAGATCATGGGACACGCTGATATAAGTACCACAATGGACGTTTACAACGAGAGCAACACGACAAGGAAAAAGGCAAGCTTTGAACGCTTGGAGGGTGCTTTCAAGATAAGTTGATAAGGGCGATACACTGCTTTAGTTTACCACAGATTTTACCACATTTGACAGCAGTTTTATGGTAAACTATAATATGATTTGTGAAACGTCAAAGCCGTGAAAACCGCATGAAATCAAGGAAAATGGGATTTGATCGGGCAATTGAAATTACCCGTTTACAAATCCCGACAATGAAAAGTTTGGAGAAATAACCTCAGTATTCATGCGGGTTTCAGGCTATCAGGCATAGAATTTGCGACCAGATTGCGACCAAATAAAGAGAACAAGCAAAGAAAAACAGG
>CACXDE010000440.1 GCA_902766305.1 uncultured Ruminococcus sp.
CTGATTTACAGCATTCTGTCCTGTAGTTGCGTCAAGAACAAGCAATACTTCTTTAGCAGCTCCGGGAAGCTCCCTGTCTATTATTCTGTTTATTTTGGCAAGCTCTCCCATAAGATTCTTCTTATTGTGAAGTCTGCCGGCTGTATCTGCAATAATAAGATCTGCTCCCCTTGCCTTAGCAGATGAAATAGAATCAAAAACCACTGCTGCCGGATCTGAACCCTCATTCTGCTTGATTATATCCGCACCGGCACGTTCAGACCAGATTTCAAGCTGTTCTATTGCCGCTGCACGGAATGTATCCGCTGCTGCAAGAGTAACCTTCTTTCCGTCTCTGACAAACTTAGCTGCAAGCTTTCCTATAGTAGTGGTTTTTCCTACGCCGTTTACTCCTATAACAAGTATGATTGACGGTTTTGTACTTGTATCAAGCTCCTGACCGCCCCTGAGCATATCTGTAACAACCTCTTCAAGAAGACGCTTTATTTCGGAAGGATCAGTTATTCCCTCTTCCTTCACTCTTTTTCTGAGCTGGTCGCATATCTTTTCGGCAGTATACATACCGACATCGCCCATTACAAGCAGTTCTTCCAGCTCTTCAAAAAGCTCGTCATCTATCTTTGTAAAGGATTTGAGCATTTTGTCGATTCTACCGAAAAGAGCATCTCTTGTCTTTTTGAGTCCGGCTTTAATTTTTTCAAAAAATCCCATAATTCTTCCCCCTAAAACTATCATTTTACTGTAACAGCAAAATGATCTGAGCTGATACTCAGGCTTTCATACCAAGCTTTTGTTCGACCTCGCTTACATTCAGTTCAAGCATTTTTGATATGCCTCTGTCCTGCATAGTAACGCCGTAAAGCACATCAGCTTCTTCCATCGTACCCCTTCTGTGTGTGATACAGATAAACTGTGTATTGTCATTCATTCGTCTGAGATACTCTGCAAAACGATATACGTTTACATCATCAAGAGCAGCTTCTATCTCATCCATAACACAGAACGGAGCAGGTCTTACCTTCATTATAGCAAAATACAGCGCAATTGCAACCAAAGCTTTTTCTCCGCCTGAAAGAAGTTCAATATGCGACACTATCTTTCCCGGTGGTTCAACGGAAATATCCACGCCGGTCGTGAGAACATTTTCAGGATCAGACAGCGACAGTGAGGCTTTACCCCCTCCGAACAGCTCAACGAATGTCTCTGAAAAATTCTTGTTGATAAGATTGAATCTGTCGATGAATATTTCCCTCATCTGTTTAGTCAGATCATTGATAAGCCTGAACAGTTCTGATCTGGACTTTTCCACATCTCCCAGCTGAACGCTCATAAACTCATATCTTTCCTTGACTTCCTTATACTCCTCTATAGCGCTGACATTGATATTGCCAAGACTTTTAATTTTTTGTTTAAGCTCCGAAAGACGTCTCTGGGCTTTTCCCTGATCTTTAATTTCTACAGCGATTTTTTCTGCTTCCTTCTTCGTAAGCTCATATTCGTCCCAAAGCTTAGCCGTAATATCGTCATAGTTTTTCTGGAGGCTGCTGCGTCTTTCTTCAAGCCTTGCAAGCTCCCTGCTTATCTTTTCACGTTCATCAGTCTTTTCACGTTCTGTTTTGTGCAGCTGTGAACGTCTTTGATCAAGCTTCATTCTGTCAGCTATAAGCTCAGTGATATTCTGCTTTAATTCTTCTGCCTTATTCATCAGGGCGTCAGCCTGAGATTTCAGATTTTCTATGCTGTCAGAATACTGCTCATTTAGTTTAATAAGTCTTTCCGACTCTTCTTTATTATGTTTTATTCTGCTGTCAGAATCATTAAGATTATTTACAGCATTCTCTATATCCTTTTCAGCAGCACTTATCTCATTTTCTATATTAAGTATCTCAATTTTTACATTTTGAAGCTTTTCAGCGATCTCTTCCCTTTTTTTTACAAGTTCATCCTTTGAACCTGTAAGTGTTCGGAGCAGCTCATCATTTTTTGATATCTCGGCCTGTATTTTATCAAGTTCATCTCTTGAAACCTTCATATCCTCGCTTAGTTCTTCAAGCCTTTTTTCAGAATCAGCCTTTTCACGAATGATCTCATCAAGTGATATTCTTGTATTGTCAAGCTCTGTTTTTCTGCTTTTTATTTCAGCTTCTATCTTTATTTTATCACCCTTGGCATTATTTGTTTTTTCGTTATATTCGTCAAGAGATATTTCAAGTTCCTTTAATTTTTCACTTTCTGTTTCAAGCAGACCTTCACCCTTTTCTACTCTCTGCATGGTCTGTTTTGCCGCATCCCTGAGCTTTTCTATTTCGCCGGTTCTGCCCAGAAGACCGGTGCTTTTTGAAAGAGAACCGCCCGTCAGGGAACCGCCGGTATTTACAACCTGACCGTCAAGAGTTACGATCCTGAAACGATAGGAA
>CACXDE010000441.1 GCA_902766305.1 uncultured Ruminococcus sp.
ACACTCACAGGTAAGGCAAGCGGCGGTACAGAGCCGTACAAGTTCGCTTACTACTACAAGAAGTCAACAGCAAGCGACTGGACAAAGGCTTATATCACTGCAAGCGGTTCTGCCTATACCAAGAATACCATCGTTACCTTCACCCCGGAAACTTCCGGAACCTACAATGTCAAGATCAACGTCAAGGACAATAACGGCACAGGCACAGCAGTAGCCAAAAGCTTTACCCTGACCGTTAAATAAGAATAATCATCCGCATAACCGAAAAACTGCCGCTCGTTCCAATCCCCCGGAACGGGCGGCTTTTTTGAATGTGGAGTCAGGAGTGTGGAGGGTGGAGTTGATAAAGTTGTCAGTCGTCAGTTATAAGTTGTGACATATCAGACCTTTTACTTCTTTTGTTGTTTTAAAAGCCTGCCCCATTGTCATTCCGAGGAGCTTGCGACGAGGAATCCTTCCAACTGATAACTTACGACTTATAACTTACGACTGTGTAATAATATACAAAACCGGATACTTTTGGTGTCAGATATATTTGTCTTTTGTAGAATTGTCTGGCCTTTGTATTATTTTGATTGACATGCTTATTAAAATAATATATAATCGTCTCATAGGGCAATCGTTCCTATGCAGGTGTCAATATGGCAAAGGTAAGTATTGAGGAATGTAAAAATGTGTGCTTGTATTTTTACAGGCGAAAGGAGATAATTATGGGTTATTCATATTCGTATTCATATTCGGATACAGATGCAGCAGCTGCTTTAGGCGGTGCATTTGTTGTTGTTTACATTATCGCAATTATAATTGGTATTATTGCTCTTGTAGCAATGTGGAAGCTCTTCAGTAAGGCTGGCAAGCCGGGTTGGGTTGCTATCGTCCCGATTTACAATGCGTATGTTCTTTTTGATATTCTTTACGGCAAGGGAATCAAGTTCCTTCTTATGCTTGTACCGGTTCTTAATGTTGCAGTTGATGTCGCTATGGTTATCAGACTTGCACAGGTTTACGGCAAGGGAGTAGGCTTTGGTATCGCTATGCTGTTCTTCCCCTATATTTGTATGCCGATGCTCGCTTTCGGCAAGTCAGAGTATCAGGGATCTATTGATGCGTTTATCTGATGATTTATAAAACTTACCTAAGTCAGAGATTTCAGAGCGGACGGGAGATTTTTTCTCGTCCGTTTTATTTTTATGCTGTAATTTTGTTATAATTTGTGCTATACTTGATACGGATAAGTATACATACTGATCTGAAACCTATAGTAAACGTTATTTAAAAACTCCTGTTGTCAGCTTGAAAATATTTCTCCTCACTGTCGTTCTGAGGAGCGCAGCGACGAAGAATCTTTCCGATTGCGCTGCTTTTGTGAAAAAGATCCTTCGCTTACGCTCAGGATGACATCAGGGCAAAACTTTTGTCGTTTACTATATTTGAAAAGAGGATGAAATATGAGGAGAGAAATTTCACTGCTGCTTGCTTTTGTTATGTCTCCGTTCCGGTCACAGATAATGGAAACATACAAAAAATCAGCAGCCGGATGATTTTTATTCATAATTGGAAATATTAAAGGGAAGAAGGAAAAATTTTGAAAACATCTGATTTTTATTATGATCTGCCGGAGGAGCTTATCGCCCAGACTCCTGTCTATCCGAGGGACAGTTCAAGAATGCTTGTCATGGACAGGAAAACAGGGGAGCTGGAGCATAAACATTTTTATGATGTCATAGATTATCTTGAGGAGGGCGACTGCCTGATAGTAAATGATTCCAGAGTGCTTCCTGCCCGTATCTTCGGAATAAAAGAGGGGACAGGCGCACAGGTTGAGTTTCTGCTTCTGAAACAGGTTGAAAACAAGTGCTGGGAGACACTGTCCAAACCCGGAAAAAAGGCAAAAATTGGTACAAAATTTATATTCGGCGGCGGACTTATGACTGCCGTTGTCAGAGATGTAACAGATGAGGGAAACAGGATAGTTGAATTTGAATGCGGGGGCAGCTTTTACGAAACTCTGGACAAGCTCGGACAGATGCCGCTGCCGCCCTATATACATGAAAAGCTTCAGGAGAAGGAGCGCTATCAGACTGTATACAGCCGGGAGCTTGGCTCTGCCGCTGCGCCTACGGCAGGTCTGCACTTCACAAAGGAGCTTATGGAAAGAATACGTCAGAAGGGCATTAAGATAGGTTATGTTACGCTTCATGTCGGTCTTGGTACCTTCCGTCCGGTTAAGGTGGATGATGTTACAAAGCACCATATGCACTCGGAGCATTATGAGATACCAGAGGAAACGGCAAAGCTGATAAACGAAACAAAAAGAAACGGCAAAAGAGTTATAGCTGTCGGTACTACCAGCTGCCGCACTCTTGAATCTGTCGCAAAGAAAGAGGGCTGTATCTGTCCGTCCGAGGGCTGGACTGATATCTTTATCTATCCCGGCTTTGAGTTCAGAGTGCTTGACGGTCTTATCACAAACTTCCATCTTCCGGAAAGCACGCTTATCATGCTTGTATCAGCCTTCGCCGGATATGATAATGTTATGAACGCATACAAAACAGCAGTCGAGGAAAGGTACAGGTTTTTCTCGTTCGGAGACAGTGTGCTTATTGTATAAAAATCTTACTGATTGTAAATGTAAAATTTAATGAGTTAAAGATATTATTTTGAAAAAAGCTTGATTTCTTGAAATGATTGTGTTATAATTTTGAAGTGGTGGTAACAAGCAAATACCGATTTGTAATATTATGGATAATTTCGTTATTGTTCGTAAATTGAAACTTTTTGTTTTTTTGCATGGCTGATTTTGTTGTGCAATAGGACGAAATAAAAAAAATCGGGGCTTTTACTTGACATTATACCATTAAAGTATTATAATGATTGAAGAATCGGGTGCATGGATATGTATGGCATTTCGTGCGTTTCCGTACCGGGTATTCACGAACCCGTGCAGCACGGTCTGTTCAGCATATCGTTGGGCAGGAGGATTGTCCGATATTATGTGTCCGTTTTCAAATCTTATGAAAGGGAGTTTTTATCATGAAGAAGGTACTTAAGGTTCTCACAGCTGCTATGCTCGCTGCTGTTGTTGCTGCATCTGCTGCTACTACATGCGCTTTTGCTGCAGAAGAGAACAAGCTCAATGAGTACGAGAACAAGGTTCTTACAAAGCTCAAAGGCGAAACAGTTAACATGGGCGGTATTCAGAAGCCCCTTAAGGCTCAGTGGCTCACAGAGGCTGAGAAATGCTTCAATGAGATTGACATGACTGAGGCTCAGTCTAAGGATGTTATAGCTAAGATCGATGAACTCAAGAAATACCTTGAAGGTCTGAACAGAAAGTCTATCGATGAGCTTGAAGGTTCAGAGTATGAGACGGCTTTATCTAAGGCTAAGGATATAGCTAAGCTCGTAGGTGTAACACTGACCTTTAATAAGGTTAGCAAGGAAGTTTCTTATGTTGTTGATAAGCCTAATCAGACTTCAGTAAAGGTTGATCCTGGCACTGGTGTTATTAAGACAACAGGTCTTGACGTTCCGGGCGTAGCACCTGTTGCTGGTGTTGCTGTTCTTGCAGTTGCAGCTGCTGGAATCTATGTAATCGCCGCTTCCAAGAAGAAGGACACTGTTGGTGCCTGATAAACATCATCACCACCATCATTCT
>CACXDE010000442.1 GCA_902766305.1 uncultured Ruminococcus sp.
CAATCCCGCATAAGCATCAATGAAAAGTCAAGCTATATCAGGCTTTAAAGCAATTTTTTATTATATTTTTCCGCTCGCCGCAGACGGGCGGAAAAATATAAAACTACTGATAAATAGCCGGAAAAGTTAAGGCAAATTATGAAAGCGGTAAGTTTGAAATTATTATCTTACAGCTTTTTCTTTTGTGAGTTCCTCAAGCTTTTCTGTCGGGCTGCTGCACGCCTTCATTACCTTTCCCATAGCGGAAAGTGAATTTTTCAGCCAGCCCCGCTCAAGATTATCCTTTGCCTGTCCGATAAGAATAGGCGAGGCAAAAAAAACATGACATATATGCCGTGTAAAAGGGGTCTTTACAAGACGGTATATACCCTTTTCTTCGAGATACCCTCGTATCATGGGGATAGTATTTATATAATCGTTTATCCTTGTGCCGTTCATTTCTATCTCAGTATACAGCTTTGATGACGCTCTCACATAGGAATATCCGCAGTAATCAGTCATAACGACTTTTTCAGCGTGGCAGTAAAGCCATGAACAGGCTACAGCATCCTCATAATACATATCCGGTATTTTTATATCGTTGTCTGTAAATAATGAACGCTTCCAGAGCTTGTTCCAAAGATAGAACCTCATTTTTTTATCTCTCAGAAGTTCTTTTATAGCTGCATCTCTTTGATATATTCTGTCCTTGACATTGTGACGCTGTACTACCTTGTCAGATTTTCTGAAATACACGCAAAATCCACAAACGGCGATATCAGCGTCATTCTGTTTTATAGCTGTATGGAGCTTTTCAAGATATTTTTCAAGTACGGTATCATCCGAGTCTACAAAGGCGATATAATTTCCTCTTGCCTTATCAAGTCCGACATTCCTTGCTTCTCCGGCAGTTCCGTGATTATGATTGACTATAATAAATCTGTCATCCTTTTCGGAAAAGCTTTCAGCAATTTTCAGACTGTCGTCAGTTGAAGCATTAACTACGATAAGAACCTCGAAATCACGAAAACTCTGAGATTGTAAAGAAGCAAGACATTCTCTGAGATGCTGCTGACTGTTATGAACAGGTATAATAACGCTGATTTCCGGTGTTTTGGTTTTCATAACTTATAAATCCTCACTCAAACTTTCCACTTGAATATATTACGTTAGGAGTCTTTTATTTTCCGTCCGCCTGCGGCTGGCGAAAAAAATATTATAATTGCCTTAAAGTCTGATATAGCAGGCAATGCAGTCAACCTAAGAGTGTTGCTTGTTTGTCATCCAGAGCGTAAGCGAGAGATCTTTCACATAAAGCTGACTTTATCATAAAGATCCCTCACTGCGTTCGGGATGACAGCAGGGGGGCAGTAAGCGTTAAGTTGACAGTATTGATATAGCAGGGGGATTAATTCAAGCTTCCCGCTTGAGTTGTAAACATTGGTTATTTATGATATGCTGTCCTCAATTGAGTCTTCAATAGATTTTCTGCTTTTCAGCATTGCAAATGGAGCTGTGAATACGATAGTGCCGTAATATGTGATAGTTCTCCAGAGAAGAATAGCGGATTTGATAGTTTGTTTAGTGAAATAGGAGCCGAAGAAAATGCTGAAACAATATTCAGCCGCACCGGAGCCTCCGGGCAGCGGAACAAGACATGATACCATATTTACATAAGCCTGAGCGCAGAGCATATCGAATACATCGCAGTCTATCCCGAAGGATCTTGCTATGCAGTATGGTACAAGGAAAAAAGAAACCATCTGAACAGCTGTAATGGCATATACCTTTACAAGCAATTCTTTGTTTTTATTCAGAGCCTTATTATTTTCATGGAAGGAGGTAAGTGTTTCGTCTATACTTTTCTTTTTTTCCTCCGGATTTCTGATAATATGGAGCTTTCCGAAAAAGGTTATTACCGCATTGACAACCTTTGATGTTACAGGCTTACAGAAAGAAGCTAAAAGCAGCGCAACTATAAGTACTATCTGAGCGGCAAAGCCGAGTATAGACATTACCCACATAGGGGGGTCAAGAAACTGTGAGAAAAAGCCGAATCGAGCAGTAACGGCTATGATACAGACAGTAGATAATGTAAACTGCCAGACGAGAAATTTTTGTATAAGAGCGGCGACTGTTTTCGAGGGCTTGATATCCATTCTTGACATAGATATCACCTGCATAGGCTGACCGCCGGTAGCGCTGGGAGTAACAGCGCAGAAAAACTGACCTGTCATTGAGCAGATAAAAGCCTTATATAAAGTCATATTTTCGCAGGTTTCCTTAAGAAACAGGTAAATAACGGACATATCGAGAGCGATATTGAGAATATGGACAAAAACCGCTATAAGCAGCCATTTAACGTTGATCTGGAGACC
>CACXDE010000443.1 GCA_902766305.1 uncultured Ruminococcus sp.
AGTGGACTTATCAATTTCGAGACCTTCAAGAAGTCCCTGTAAATATGACATTTTTTCAGTAAGCTTCATAGCAAGCCCTCCTATATGCTGAACTTCCGGCAATTATGCTCTTGACATATATTCGCCTGTTCTTGTATCGACCTGAATCTTCTCGCCTTCATTGATGAAGAGCGGAACCTTGATCTCTGCGCCTGTTTCGAGAGTTGCAGGCTTTGTAGCGTTTGTAGCTGTATCACCCTTGAAACCGGCGCAGAGATCAAGGTTCCGATATTCATTAACGAGGGCGATAAGATCCAGATTGATACAAGAACAGGCGAATATATGTCAAGAGCCTGATCGTGATCGGGGGGATAATGTATGCAGATAAGCGAAAAAGCCGCTTATGTAAAGGGTCTTATTGAAGGACTGGAGCTTGATCCTAAGGATAAGCAGACAAAGGTATTCAAGGTTATAGCAGATCTTCTCTGTGAAATGGCTGAAGAAATAAAGGATCTCGGACAGTGCTATGATGACGTATGTGATCAGGTAGACGGTATCAGCGAGGATCTTGCCGGAGTGGAGGATCTTATAGGAAATGTACCCGGCGAAGTTGATTATGACAATGACGCAATGTCACACAGCGATATGGCTTATGAGGTGACTTGTCCGACCTGCAATGAGACATCATATCTTAATGAAGATGCTCTTACAGCAGGAGTGATAAAATGTCCTGCCTGCGGAGAGCTTCTTGAACTCGGATATTCTGAGGATGAGCTTGACGATGCAGACGATGAGCCGGGATCAGATGAGTAATACATAGTAAATAACGCAGGATCTTGTAAGGTATCAGGATTCTGCGTATTTATTAATGTGAAATTCACAGTCATGAATAAGAGGGGGAAGATAATTGCTTATTAGTTTATTCAGAAGCGGCAGCGATTTAGTTACTGTTATAGTATATATATTGTCTACTTTGCTCACTATTTTTCTTGTTTTGCCTCTGCATGAATGCGCTCACGGATTTATAGCTTATAAGCTTGGGGATGATACTGCCAAAAGAGAGGGAAGACTCACGCTGAATCCGCTTATGCACATTGATTATATCGGAGCTGCGCTGATGCTTCTTATCGGTTTTGGATGGGCGAAGCCTGTTCCTGTTAATGCAAGACGCTTCAAGAATCCTAAGAAGGGAATGGCGCTGACTGCTCTGGCGGGACCTGTATCAAACCTTCTTGCAGCAATTGTCGCAGGGCTTATACTTAACGGATTGGCTGCTTTGCAGTGGAACAGTATTCTGCCGGTAAATGACTTTATGAGTTATGTATCTGCATTTTTCAGATTTCTGGTGGCTATAAATATAGGTCTTGCAGTATTCAATTTTCTGCCGGTTCCGCCTCTTGACGGTTCAAAAATATTGATGGCATTTTTGCCTGATAAATATATTTTCTGGATCGCTCAGAGAGAACAGATGATAAGCATGGCATTGTTTATTGTTTTGATGATGGGCGGACTGAACGGTATACTGAGTGTGGCAAATACGTATTTATCGGCGTTTATATACTGGCTGACATATCTGCCGTTTATGTGGGCTTTCTGACGGGAGTAAAAAGTGGAAAAATTATCATATAAGCTGGAAGCCTTTGAGGGACCTCTTGATCTTCTGCTTCATCTTATCGAAAAAAATAAGCTCAATATCTATGATATAATGATATCGGAGCTGCTTGAACAGTATATGGAGCATATGCGCCTTATGGAACAGCAGGAGCTTGAAATAGCCGGAGAATTTCTTGATATGGCGTCAAGGCTTGTTCAGATAAAGTCAGCCATGCTTCTGCCAAAATACGAAGAAGCCGAGGAAATGAAAAAGGAGCTTTCCGGACAGCTTATTGAATATAAGAAGTGTAAGCAGGTTGCTAAGATACTATGTGAAAAAATAAGCTTTGACAGCTTCTGCCGTGAACCTGAAAAAATAAAGGCTGATATGAAGTACAGAAGAAGCCACGAACCGCAGTTTCTTATCGGTGCATATTTAGCGGCGGCAGGCAGGGGCAAGGAAAAGCTGCCGCCTCCTGAGGAAGCCTTTTCAGGTATTGTGAAAAGACGTATAGTTTCCGTAAGCTCAAAGATAGTCGGCGTTATGCGGAGGCTGTGGAGCGGGAAGAAAATCCGTTATGACAGTGTATTTGATGATGCCGGAGACAGGAGCGAGCTCGTGGCTACATTTCTTGCAATTTTGGAACTGATAAAGGGCAAGCGTGTCAGAGTGAGTGATGAAAGCGGAGAAGTGTCGCTTTATCTTTTGAAGGACGGGGGTGCAGGCGATGAACAAAACTGAACTGAAAAGCACGGTTGAAGCAGTGATATTTGCCTGCGGTACACCTGTAGAGAAGGAACGTATTGCACAGGCGCTTTCTATGGAGGTATCTCAGATAGAGGCAGTCTGTGAGGAACTTAAAAAAGATTACGAAAAGCGGAACAGCGGAATACGCATAGTAAGGCTTGGAGAAAGCTATCAGATGTGTACCGTTGAGAAGTATGCCGACCCCATAAGGACAGTTATGGATATACGCCGGAACACTCCTTTGTCAAGAGCCGCAAGCGAGGTGCTTGCTGTTATAGCATATAATCAGCCTGTCACAAAGGCTTTTGTGGAGCAGGTAAGGGGTGTTGACTGTTCCGGTGTTGTAGCAAGCCTTATTGCAAGAGAGCTGATAGAGGAAAAGGGCAGACTTGAGCTTCCGGGCAGACCGCTTGTTTATGGAACGACGGAGCATTTTCTCAGGTGCTTTAATATTTCATCGCTGGAGGAGCTTCCGCCTTTGCCTACAGACGAACAGACTGATGAAGAACAGCCGGAGGAAGGTTGACGGTAATGAAGGTACTGCTTATTGTGATAGCGGTCATACTTATACTTCTTATGTGTCCGCTGAAAGTTTTTCTTGACTATGACGGAGATCTGAAACTGAACTTAGGATATCTGTTTCTAAAATTTCAGTTAGTTCCGCCAAAACCGAAAAAGAAAAAAAAGAAAAAGCCTGAGGAAAAGAAAGAAAAAGAAAAAAAGCCGGAAGAAGAGAAAAAGGAAGAAAAAAAACCGGGGACTTTTCAGAGACTGATGAATAAGCACGGTATAGACGGACTTATTGAAATATTAAAGGAAGTTGTAAGTATCGTTGTGGATTTTCTCAGAGACTTTGCAAAGCATCTGTATGTCACAAGATGTAATATACGTATCTGTATAGTCGGAAATGATGCTGCGGATACTGCGATAAAATACGGGTATGTCTGTTCGGCAGTATATCCGCTTATTTCGGTGCTTGAACAAAATTCTGTTTTGAAAAAGCACTATACTGATATAAGCGCCGGCTTTCTTGCAGAAAAGACAGCGGCGGAAATGGAAATGACATTCAAGATAAGACCATTGTTTTTGCTGAGGGCAGTGTTCAGGGCTGCATTCAGAGGGATAAAGGTGCTTGTTAAACTATAATAATCAAGAAAGGCGGTATTTAATATGAGTGAACATCCTATTCAGGGACTTATGGATACTACTCTTGAAAAAATCAAGCAGATGGTGGATATCAACACTATTATAGGTGATCCGATCATTACTCAGGACGGAACGACGATAATACCCGTATCAAAGATAGCGTACGGATTTGCGTCCGGCGGTTCGGAGTTCGGAAACAAGCAGCAGCCGGAGGCAAAGCTTTTCGGAGGCGGAGGCGGAGCAGGTGTTACAATAAACCCTGTTGCCTTCATTGCAATAAGTCATGGTGATGTCAAGCTTCTGAATATTTCCAACGGAACAAATGAAAAAGCTATTGCAATGGTTCCGGAGCTTGTGGATAAGATTTCAGGGCTTTTCAAGAAGGATAAATCAAAAGAAAAAGACGCTGCCAAAGAGGAAGGACTTTCAGATCCGGAAGTCTGACAATAAGGGTTATTTCATAAATACCGCGCCTTTGCATATAATAGCGTATGACATTCAGACATAAGCGAAAATATGTGAAGGGCGGGGCTTTTATTTATGCGGTTTATCTCTGTATTGATGATCTTTGTGACGATAACAGCATTCTTTACCGGATGCAATGCGGATAATGGCGGTACAGATGCCTTGCCTGTCAATACAATACCAACCTCAGGAATAATAGACAGTGCCGCTTCTGCTGTTTTGTATTGTCCGGAAACAAAAGAGGTGCTTTACGGACACCATATACATGAAAAAAGACCTATCGCAAGCATAACAAAAATCCTGACGGCGGTAATAGCTCTTGAATATGCCGGTAAGAATGATAAGTCGGTCACTGTTACAAGTGATATGTATGCAGAAGGTTCAAGCATGTATCTGAAAGCCGGAGAGGTTCTGCGGCTTAGTGATATAGTCAGGGGTATGATGCTTGTGTCGGGCAATGATGCGGCAAATGCGGCGGCTATAGCTATAGCAGGCAGCAGGGAAAAATTTGCAGATCTTATGAACAATAAGGCAGCGGAGATAGGGATGATTAATTCGCATTTTGTAACAGCGTCGGGGCTTGATGATGAAATGCACTATTCTACGGCTTATGATATGTCACTGCTGTGTTCCTACGCTATGAAGAACAATGTATTCAGAGATATTGTATCACAAAATAGTGCAGAGATAAAATATCTCTCTCCAGAGGGGAAAACTCAGACTGTATATAATCATAACAAGCTTTTGTCCATGTGTGACGGATGTATTGGCGTAAAGACAGGATATACAAAAAAGGCAGGAAGAACTCTTGCTTCCTGCTGTGAAAGAAATGGTGTCCGTCTGATAGCGGTAACGCTGAATGACGGTGATGACTGGAAGGATCACTGCAGTCTTTATTCATACGGGTTTGATCTTGTAGAGAATATAAAGCTGTGTGATGAATCCTGGGAGATAACCCTTCCGCTTACGGACAGGGATGATGAAATGGCAGTGCTTGTTCCGGGAAAAATACCGGAGGTAACTTTAAAGAAAAATAAAAGACATGATATAACCAAAACTGTCTATGTGCCTGATTTTATTTATTCCCCAGTGGTGAAAAACAGGGTATACGGAAGAGTGATTTTTTTTGTTGATGGTAAGAAGGCTGAGCAGTGTAAGCTGATCGCCGCAGGAACAAGGAAATTAACGGGAGCAAAGAATAATGGAAAACAGTAAAATAAGAGTACAGAAAATAATAGCCGATGCGGGTATATCTTCACGCAGAAAGGCAGAGGAGCTTATCGAAAAGGGCGCAGTTACCGTAAATGGGAAACGTGTTAAGTTAGGCGATAAGGCAGACCCGTACAAGGATAAGATAAATGTTGCCGGCAGAGATATTACCCTTCGACGGGACGCAAAAAAGTATTATATCATGCTTCACAAGCCCAGAGGTTTTATCACAACTATGAGTGATGAGGGCGGACGGAAATGTGTTGCCGAGCTGGTGGATGATGTTCCGGCAAGACTTTTTCCTGTGGGCAGGCTTGACAGAGAATCCGAGGGGCTTTTGCTCATGACGAATGACGGGGATTTTGCAAATATGATAAGTCACCCGTCAACACATTTCGCAAAGACATACCGCGTTACTGTTCACCCGAGGATAACGGAAGACCAGCTCACACAGATAACCACCGGTGTTGTTTTAGAGGGCAGAATGTCCACTCCTGCTTCTGTCAAGGTCATTAAATCAGAACAGAACCGCACAGTTTTAGAAATCGTCCTTGTAGAAGGAAGAAACCGCCAGATAAGAAAGATGTGCGAAGCTGTAGGACTGGAAACAGCAAGGCTCAAGCGTATAGCTGTGGGTCCCGTAAGGCTTGGCATGCTCCAGCCCGGTAAATGGCGTGAACTAACATCCGAAGAACTCAAAAGCATAGATTCATACTCGAAGCGTAAAGCTAAGAGCTAAGAGCTAAGAGCTAAGAGTGCAGAGCTCAGAGCATGACATATCAGACTTTATTCCTATTTTGCTGGTTTAAAGCATAATATAGATTTTGGATCTGATACGAGGTAAAAAAGAACAAGCGCTGAACTCTGAGCACTGAGCTCTGAGCTTAAAATATAGAATGTGAATCTGATACGAGGTAAAGAAGATTAAGCTCTGAACTCTGAGCACTGAGCTCTGAGCTTTTAAGCGGAGGGGTAAGATGGAAGGTATAATACAGAATATAATATCAGGACTTGGCGGTGTTCCGGCTGAGGTAATTGTTTTTATCATATCGCTTTTTCCGATTCTGGAACTCAGAGGGGGACTTATTGCCGCAAGTATATTGGGCGTTGATATCTGGAAAGCAATACCGATATGCGTAATAGGCAATATACTGCCGATTCCCTTTATACTTCTTTTTATCGAAAAGATTTTTGAATTGCTGAAAAATACACGTTTTGTGAAAATGATAAACAAGCTTGAAGAAAAAGCAGAAAAGGGCGCAGAAAAGATAATGAAGCATAAAAAATGGGGACTTCTGCTTTTTGTTGGAATACCGCTCCCCGGAACAGGCGCATGGACAGGTTCACTTGTAGCGGCTCTGTTTCATTTCAAGATAAAGGATGCCTGCATTGCTATTCTTGGCGGTCTTGTTCTTGCAACTGTAATAATGACATTCATAAGCTACGGAATACCTTTTATTGTTTCCATGTTTGTATGATTTACATTTGTCTGCGGACAATGCGGTACTCATCGTCATTTCGATAGTATGGACATGACTTTATACTGCCGCTCATAAGTGCATAGTATTCGTCTTCATCAAGGCTGACAAGACATTCATATTCTTCATAGTCTTCGTTATAAACATAGTTTGCACAGCTTTCGCATGAATTAGATTCGGACATGGTTTTTCCTCCTTGTTTTTCCGTTTAGACATATGATATCACATATATTTGTCAAAGACAAGGGCAAGAGGAACTGACCAGTGTGACGCTGGACCCGCGCCAGTCTTACACCACTTTTTTCTTAAAACCAATTTCTATGAATCACGGGCGGTGACTATACGCTTAAGTTGACGGAGAAATATGCTCATTTATAGTTTATTATTTACCGGGAGAGGATCAAATGAAAAAATATCATTTCTACGCTGTTATGTCGAGAATGAAATACATAGACAGATGGTCGCTTATGAGAAATACAAGAAATGAAAATCTGAGCGAGCACAGTCTTGAGGTTTCTATGATTGCCCATTGTCTTTGTATAATACATAATAAGGTCTTTTCAGGAAATATCAATGCAGACAGGGCGGCTGTTATTGCAATGTATCATGACTGTACTGAAATAATAACCGGCGATCTCCCTACGCCGATAAAATATTCCAGCAAGACTCTCCGCAGAGCGTATGCCGATATAGAAAAAGAGGCGGCGCAGCAGCTTCTTTCTACTCTGCCGGATTATCTGAGTGAGGAAATGGAAAGCATATTAATTCCGGATTGTGAGGATGAATATATGCTTCGTCTTATTAAGGCGGCTGATAAGCTTTCAGCACTGATAAAATGTATTGAAGAGATACAGATGGGAAATACTGAATTTAAAAAGGCGAAGGAAGAATCGGAAAAATATCTGAATAATCTTGATATCCCCGAGGTAGGTGTTTTCATTAAGGATTTTTTGCCGTCTTATGAACTGCCTCTTGACGAACAGAATGTTGCACTGTGATTGCTAAGTGTAAAATTATAGATTGCAGAATTGCCTGGTAACTATGGAAAATGAAAAAAGCTTCACATTAAGGATTCAGTACCCCAAGGGCACTTCCTGCGGGCGCGTCGCGCTGGCTGTGAATATAGGCTGATATTGTTATAATCGACAAGATATCGCTTTTTACAAGATAATTTATATGTATGCCGCCTTTTTTTGACTTTATTTTAAATAATGGTTGGCAAAACTGAAATTCTGTGATAAAATTAATTGGCGGAAATAGTAACGCTTTGAGAGATTTTTCTGAAACTGAGATTCTTGCTCAGGAAGGTAAATAGATGCAGCGGCAGTTTACCGCAAATAAGGAGATATCTATGTCTAAAGATAACAATACATTTGAGGATACGAACAGCAGTACGAGGCAAAGCTCAGGTTCATCATCAAAAAAGCAGGTGAATAACCGTATAGCTGTCAACAGACCTGTTCGCGAAGTCAAAAATGAAGGATTTGTGGATATACAGAATGCAAACAGAACGGGGCATAATGTTCAGCGTAAAAGAAAACCTGAACACGCTCAGATCGACAGCAGAGTAATTCCCCGTACAAGCAATAAGATGAGAAAGCGTAAGAAGCTTACGAAAAGGGTGATTATCAGCCTTGTATCTTTTGCTGTAGCTATTGTTATGATAGTATCGGGTTCAGGACTTATCATGATGTATTCCTACCTGAATAATATCAATTATCAGGCGATTGATCCGGAAAGTGATGCGGCTGATAAAAGCAAAAGAATAGCTGAGACGAGCGGACTTAA
>CACXDE010000444.1 GCA_902766305.1 uncultured Ruminococcus sp.
TACGGAAGTAAAAAGGCTGACTGCGGAGCTTGCCGAGGTTGAGAACAGTGTATACCGTCTTGCGGATTCCATCAAGAAGACACAGAAACGGGCAAATGCTCTGAAAAATATAATGATCCCCCGTTTTGAAGAGGGAGTCAAATTCATAACTGAAGCTCTTGAAGAAAAAGACAGGGAAGAGTTCTCACGTCTTAAAGTTATCAAGGCTCAGAAGGCAAAGAAGAATAAATAATTTATCCGCATAAAGGTTCATGAATGTTCCTTTATGCGGATATTTCTGCGTTCATTACTTAAAACTATTCTTCTGTTGGTGTTTTGTTCATAAAAAATTTACAAACAAAACATATTTTATACATAAAAAATCGGCTGTAAAATAAGTAAATAAATTAAATATAAATAAAAAATATTGTTAAATTAGTACAAAAACGAACAAATTTTTTAAAATTAAACAAATTATAAAGATAAAAACTGTGCAAAAACACATGGTAAGTGAATGTTTTGTATAAATTTCAACAAGGATTTTTCTACAATTCGGCACTTGTTATTTGTGTTTGCTTATTCTATAATCTTATAGGAAACCAAAGATATTGTATGTATTATTTACAACGTAAGATAATGACGGCAATATCCGGCAGCGCAAATTTTTTAGTGAGGTGTAATTCATGAGATTGCGTAAGCAGGCACTCGGAAACCGCAATATGATAGGCATCAGAGTGGAAGAAATCCGCAAGAAAAAGGGCATGAAGCAGAAGGAACTTCTTGCCCAGCTTCAGGTCAGAGGTGTAGACATGAACGCATCAGGTCTTTCAAAGCTTGAAGGACAGGTAAGATATGTGACGGATATCGAACTTGTCGCACTTGCAGATATTCTCGAAGTATCAGTTGACAAGCTTCTTGGACGTGAAAAGAGCTGAAGCTTTCAAAAGTTAAATGTTACGGAAGTTAACTATCCTGATTAGAGTAGTCAGCATACGGCGTAAGGGCGTTGTTTGCTGACTATTTTTATTTCACCGTATGTATGACATTATAACATACTTCTAACGAAAAAATCAACAAAAATTTCATAAAAAAACCAAAATATGTATTGAATATTTTTTAAAAATATATTATAATGTAATAGGTATCCGGATTGTGTTTTGAATGGATACAGAATAAAAGCGTCTGACATCTGAGGTGTGCGGCACCCCGTGTCTATATAAGATTGAATCAGGAGGAGAAGTATGAGAAAGGTATTGTTTGTTGCTTCCGAGTGTTACCCTTTTGTTAAAACAGGCGGACTTGCCGATGTTGTGGGTGCTTTGCCTAAGATGATCAATAAGGATGAGTTTGACGTAAGAGTTGTCGTTCCTAAGTATATGTGTATACCGTGGGAGTACAGACAGCATTTTCAGTATATAACAAGCTTCTATATGGATCTTGGTCATATGCAGGAGCATAAATATGTCGGCATAATGATGTATGAATTTGAGGGAATCAAATATTATTTCATAGATAATGAGTGCTATTTCGGCGGCGATTCACCTTACGGAGAGATCAAGTGGGATATTGAGAAGTTTACATTCTTCAGCAAGGCTGCTTTGGCAATTCTTCCTGTAATTGATTTCAAGCCTGACATTATCCACTGTCATGACTGGCAGGCTGCACTGGTTCCTGTTTTTCTCAGAACACTGTTCAAGGACAACGGCTTCTTCTGGGGAATAAAGACGATTATGACTATACATAATCTGAAATTCCAGGGTATCTGGGATCTTAAGACGTTCCGTTACCTTACAGGTTTCCCGGAATATGTGTTCTCCTCACAGAATATGGAATACTTCAAGGACGGCAATATGCTTAAAGCGGGTATAGTTTTCTCGGACTATGTTACTACGGTAAGTGATACCTATGCCGGCGAGATACAGATGCCGTATTACGGCGAAGGTCTTGACGGACTGATGAGACATAAGAACTATGCACTCTGCGGTATAGTAAACGGTATAGATTATAATGTTTATAATCCGGAGCATGATATACAGATATTTGAGCACTATACGGCTCAGTCTCTGGCTGAGAAGAAGGTTATGAACAAGCGCGGCTTGCAGCAGGAGCTTGGTCTGCCTGTTGACGATGATAAATTCATGATAGCTATTATTTCAAGACTGACAGATCAGAAGGGTCTTGATCTTGTAAATTATGCTATTGAGAGAATAACGGACGAGCATACTCAGTTCGTTGTACTTGGTACAGGCGATCAGCAGTATGAGAATACTTTCAAATATTATCAGTATAAATATCCGGAAAGAGTTTCTGCGAATATCTTCTATTCTGATAACAGGGCGCATAAGCTTTATGCAGCGTCTGATGCTATGCTTATGCCGTCACGCTTTGAACCCTGCGGTCTTACACAGCTTATTGCACTCAGATACGGTACGGTTCCGATAGTAAGAGAAACAGGCGGTCTGCGTGACACTGTACAGCCTTACAACTGGTATGATAATACAGGTACAGGCTTTACCTTTGCAAATTATAATGCAGAGGAAATGCTGAATGCTATAAACTATGCAAAGACAGTTTATTTCACTCAGCGTGACCGTTGGTACGAGATTGCTCAAAGAGGAATGAGGATGGATTATTCCTGGGCGAGATCTGCAAGGCGCTATGAGGAGCTTTATTATAACCTTACCAACTGGTATTAATACGCTTACAAGTTAATCTTTTCACAAAGATTCCCCGAAGCAGTTTTATTACTGTTTCGGGGACCTCCTTTTTATCTGCCGGCAACGATTTTTCCGCAGGCATCAATGATTTTGATTTTTACAGAAACATTACTGTTGTTTGTAAATGTACGCAGCTGCTGTTCGACTAAGGAAAGACTGTCGCTTACATTTTCAAGCTGTTCTTTGATAAGAGAGACTCCCTCGTCCGGAACACATTGCTGTAGCTGGACAGTTATTACAAGTACATTATTATCCTCAACAGCGGTTGATACTTCTGCTGTACCATCTGCAAAACTGCTGGCAATGCCTTTGAGACTGCTCTGAATTAAACCTGAATCCGCAATATCCTGCAAAGTCATTGAATCATTATCGTCATCTTCATCCTCATTATTGTTGTCAGATGAAATAGTAAATGTTCTTATGGCTAATTCTTTTCCGCTGTGTGAAATGAGCTTTGCTTCGACCTGTATATTTTTTGTAGTAGTCGTTGTTTCAAGAAGCTTTATATAGCTGTCAGCTTTTTCCTTTGCACTCTCGAAATACATATCTACCATATCATCGGTATATTCGGATTCATCCACATCTTTTTTTAGAGTGGCTGATACAATAACAGTGTGTTCGTCCTTCAGACTTACATCAATATCATACATATCGCTGCTGTACTGTCCTTTTGCTGTATCTATCATGACCTTTGCCTGAGGGCTGTTGTAAAATTCTTCAAGTGTGTAGTCCTGCGCCGGAGTGCTGAAATCTACAAAGTCGAGAGAGCTTTCTTCGTTGTCGGATAAATCAGAGGATTCTGTTTTACTTTCTTCATCTGAGCTTTGCTGAGAGGCTTCGGAGTCTTGTATAATGCTTTCCTCCGTTTCAGATGATTCGGTCTGAGATACGGTTTCATTATATGCGCTCTTCTGGTCCTGAGTTTTTTCATCCTGTTCCTTGGAACATCCGCAAAAAACAGATAATGATAATACTGCTGTTAAAAGGGCTAATGTTATTATTTTTTTCAATTATTCTACCTCCATTAATTCACAAAATCAGATCTTGTAACATCGAATACACCGCAGTCTGTTATGCGCAATTCAGGAATTACCGGCAGAGCCATAAAGGAAAGTGTAACAAACGGGTCAATGTGCGGATTTACTCCCAAAGCATATGCCTGTTTTATTACAGCGTCTATCTCAGGTATCAGGGTGTCAGCTGATTCAAGGCTCATAAGACCGCACAGGGGAAGGGGGAGAGTGCCTATGGTTTTTCCGCCGCTGACAATAACATATCCGCCGCCGGTTGTTTTCAGTTCCTCGCAGGCAAGCAGCATATCCCTGTCGTTATCGCCTGCTACAACGATGTTATGGCTGTCGTGGGCAACTGTTGAGGCAACAGCACCGTGAATATTGCCGTAGCCGTGTATATATCCTGCGCCGACGCACCCTGTAGAGTGGTGGCGTTCGATAACAGCTATTTTTTTTATGCTTCCGTCACTGAGACCTTTTTTAAGCTGTGCAGATGTATATACAAGCTTCTTTGTGATAATCTCATTATTGACAATGCCAATAACATAGTTTTTATCCTTTTCAGGAATGGTGAAGGAGTCAGTTTTCAGCGGTGCAAAGTTTATCGGACTGATAAGACTGCTGTCATATTGTATGCTGTCCGGGATACTTATACCGCACAGTTCTTTACCGTCCTTGAATACATCGAGGATATTGAAGTCTGTAAGATTATCAATGACTGCAATATCAGCTTTGTAGCCGGGAGCTATTGCGCCGGTATTTTTCAGACCGTATATCCTTGCGGCGTTAATGGTTCCTATCTGTACAGCCTTTACAGGATCAAGACCAAGCTGTACAGAGCGTTTGATATTGTATCTTATTGTTCCGTCTCTGCGGATATCAGCTAAATGCTTGTCGTCAGTACAGAAGGCAAGATTTCGTGTATCAGTGCCATTCTCTATGATACCTTTCATTATGGCATCGAGATTGCGTGAAGCCGAACCCTCACGGACAAGGACAGCCATTCCTGCACGAAGCTTTGTAACAGCCTCATCATATGATATGCTTTCATGATCGGTAGATATTCCGGCGGCAACATAAGCGTCAAGTTCCTTATCACGTCCCATAGGGAAATGACCGTCAATTATTTTATCTGAGAATCTCTCGAGCTTGTCCATTATTTCAGCGTCACAGCAGAGAACACCGACAGAATTCATCATTTCGCCAAGACCGAGAACATGGGGGTCGTTCTTGAAATGTTCAAGCCTTTCTCCGCCCAGTACAGCGCCGGAATGCTCATACGGAGTTGACGGAACACAGGAAGGCAGCATAACATAATAATTCACCGGCGATCTTTCGGCAGCCTTGAGTATTTCCTCAAGTGCAGTCATACCGCCCACATTTGCGCATTCGTGGGGGTCAGTTATTATGGTAGTAGTTCCCTGTCTCAGCTCCTCCATTGAATAGACCTCAGGGCTTGCCATGGACGATTCAACATGAACGTGAGCATTTATAAAGCCGGGTACTGCATATCTGCCTGTCAAATCTATTTCTTTTTTACCGCTGTAGCTTCCTACACCTGTTATTATACCCTCGTTTACAGCGATATCTCCCTCTAATATTTCACCCGTAAAAACATTTACGACATTGGCATTTTTCA
>CACXDE010000445.1 GCA_902766305.1 uncultured Ruminococcus sp.
ATTTACAGTTTCTCCAACATAGGCTTCAGTATCGTTATTAAGCACATAAACAACAGGCCAGTTCTCACCGACCTTGTTATTGTAATGCCGAAGGGCTTTTATATCTCCGACAGAGCTTATTTCGAAATCGAATTTGTCTATGAACGCCATAATTCTTACAGTTTGTCGTACTTTGTGCTTACTCCTCTGGCTTTTTCTACAGGATACTTCTTTTTAGATTTCTCCAGCTTATTCAATACGATTTCTTCAATGCTGACATCTAACTTGTCTGCAAGCATAATGCAATATGTGAGTACATCTGCTAATTCCTCACAAACAGCATCATTGTTATAGTTTTTATCCCACTGGAAACACTCCAGTAATTCGCCTGCTTCTATCGAGATTGACTTTGCAAGATTCTCAGGTGAATGAAATTGGTCCCAGTCTCGTTCTTCATTGAACTCACGAAGTATATTAATAATATCTTTCATTCTTAACCTCTATCTATTATTGCATTCAACCTTTAAAACTGGTCTCTACCCACTTAATAAAATAAACCATCACGGGAGTTCTTCTATCCCTATACTTTTCAGATATCGATAAGTGCCGTCATAAAACTCTGGTAAACGCGTACTATCCTCCCAAAATCCTGTTGGCGTTTTATTGGGATTTCCTTCTGGCACGCATATTACCATTCCAGCTCTTGCACGCGTAAGTAGAACTCGATAGGCATTTAACATGTACTTCAGTTTATCCTGTTTGTTTTCTGTGTTACCTATTTGTTCAATCCATTTCGTGTTTCCATTAAATGAATAGTAATGCCATTCGCCATTTTCATAACGCACATCTGCATCCCAGAGAACACACGTGTAATCAAGTTCAAGGCCCTGCACCTGTATCTCCGTGGCCGCATCCTCTAGATAATTTGAAGACCTTGTATCCACCTTATCATCAAGAAACCAGTGTACTGCATATTCAACATCTGAAGGTAAAATATGAATAGCTAAAGGTTTGAATCTTGCAGCCTCTTTTGTAGCAAGGACGCCAGTACGCTCAGTTCCCCTTACCTTCTCATGGAGCCACCTTCTTGCTTTCGCCATATCTCTAGTTAATACAATAGAGTACCTATCCTTTATTTCTTCGTATATGGCCGATGCACTATCATCAAATGTCAACAGAGCATGTACAAATGCAGAAACCTTCTCAGCTCGATAAGAACGTAAAGAAACAGCAAGATGCAGATCATCTGAGAAAATGACATTTGGGTTATCTTTTAAAAGCTCATTTACTTTTCCTTCTGCATACTCAGGTTCAGTCAATTGTGGAGAAATATGAACCTCCCAATGGCTAAATTCTTCATTAACCGCCTTTATCCATTCAGAAATTCCGGCTTCCCCGGTATTTATCTCCTGTCCACCGCCGACAAGGCATACTATTGTAGCCCAGTCATCTCTCTGATCAAGTGACCAAATAAGGAAAGCGGCTTCTGACATTGGAAAATTTGCAACTTTAAGCTTGTTGCCATATGTTCCACCTCTTTTGAGATAATCAGCAAGCCTTTTATGTGTCCATGAACGTTGTGCTTCGTCAAAGATTGCAACATGCTCAACTTCTCCGAAGCCAGCTTTCTCCAATCTAATTGCTTTTTCCGGATCTATTTCAAGAACACCGTTCTCGACAGGATTTTTAATCTTTGCTAGCATATTGTCACGATAACGGTGAATGATCTGTATCGATTTACTTACTTCTCTACGGGAATCTGTAAGTTTCTTTTTCTCTCCCCTCTCACGACATTTTTTGTAATTATCCTGCGCAAGTGCTTCTGTCAAAACAGCTACTAGTGGACCATTACCGGATAGATAAACAGCCCCTTCATCTTCTACAGGCTCATCCTGGCCTTGATAAGTTTGTTTTACAGCTACATCTAAGCCAACCAATGTTTTGCCAGCACCAGGAACTCCTGTTACAAAGCAGATGCTCTTTTTCTGCTGCTCTTTGCTCTGTTTTATTACATTCAGAATATATCCGATAGTTCTGTCTGTAGATACATCGTCTGCTTCATGTCTTGTGATGTTCTCCACAGAATGATTTTCATAAAGTGTCCTTGCTGCTTCAATAATTGTAGGGGTAGGAGCATAAGGGCTTATTATCCAGTTTGTATCAACTGGCGATTCATCAGGATAATCCCTTAAGACTCTCGTGATTAATGTGGATAGATTAGCTTCACCTGTAACTAAAGGGTTTACTACTTTATCGTCATATACTGACATCTGAATCATAGAAGAAGATGACTTATACTTCGTTGCAACTAAAATAGGAACGATCAGTTTGTCTCTACTGAATCTATGAAAGTTCTTTAAATCTAAAGCGTAGTCAAGGACCTGATCTACATCTGCTTCTAGTATATGAACTTCTCCAACTTTGAACTCAATGCAGAAGACTATTCCATTGAGAAGAAGGACTACATCTATGCGCTTCCCTAGACGCGGAATATCGTATTCAAATACAATCTGGCCTGCTTTTTCTCCACAGTTAGCAAGAGTCTTTTTCATTACGGTAATTTCGTCCTTCCAGGCTTCCCGTGTTGTAGTCAGAGCTACACCATGAAAGTGATCACAAAGCACGCCAAGAATTGACATCTCTGTGTCATCTAAAAATCCCGTAATGCTATTCTTGTATAAACAACGAGGGTTCTCGCTCATTTAAACATCTCACCTATTTATTTTACAAAGTGATCTACAGTATTAACGTTTTTCTCATACATATAAAA
>CACXDE010000446.1 GCA_902766305.1 uncultured Ruminococcus sp.
CCAAAGCCGGTGCGGCAGAAGCGATTGAGAACAATATCCGAAGAAAAATTGTTGAAAAGGTTACTGTTAACCCGAAGTATTATGACAAGATGTCTGCCATTTTGGATAAGCTGATCGAAATACGCAAACAGGGTGTTGATGAATATGCGGAACTGCTGGCACTGTATATCAAACTTGCCAAGGATGTGGAGCATCCGGAAGAAAATGAAGTGTACCCTGAAAACATCCGTTCCAGCCATGCACTGCGAGCCATTTATGATAATGTCGGCGAAGATGAAAAATTGGCAATCACAATTCATAATGCTGTGCTGAAAAGCAAGATTGTTGGTTTTCGTGGAGATGAGATTAAAGAAAGGAAAATCAAACGTGAACTGTTTAGGGTTCTGGGCGATCAAGCGGAAGTGGATCGTATTTTCAAAATTATCGAAAAGCAGGAGGAATACTGATGCAGATTGTTGTATCGGGTATCTATATTGATGTGCAAAAAAAGAGTATAAAAAATATGCATCTGTATGTTAAACCTCCGGATGGTCATGTTATTATTTCGGCACCTCAAACAATGGATGATAAAGCAATTGAAATTTATGCCCGTACTAACCTAAGCTGGATCAAAAAACAGATACAACAGTTTCAAAATCAGCCACGCAGCAGCAAACGTCAATATGTTTCAGGAGAAACTATTTATGTTTGGGGCAAACAGTATTTCATTCAGTTTGTCCCGGATAACAAGAAAAATGATTTTTTCCTTCAAGGAAATACTGCATTCCTTTATATGAACAATGACAGTACAGTAAAGCAGAGGGAGAACTTTATCCGGGAACAGTATCGTTTGTTGCTGAAAGCGGCGGTTGAACGGCTGCTTCCTAAATGGGAGCGGATTACCAATCTTCATTGCGAAAGCTGGCAAACAAGGTATATGGTCACTCGTTGGGGAACTTGCAATGTTGAGAAGAAGAAGCTTTGGTTTAATCTTCAGTTGGCACAAAAACCAATTGAATGTTTGGAGTTTGTTATCCTCCATGAGTTAATTCACTTTCATACTCGAAAACATGATGCTAAGTTCATTGCATATATGGACTTATATATGCCAAACTGGAGAGATATACGTAACGAGCTGAATAATCGTAAACTGGATTATTACGATGCACATGACGAAAGCCCACTAAAAAAGCTTATCGATGTCAAACGATATGATGAGATTAAAAACGCTGTACTCCGCTATCTGGAAAACGATTCTGAATTGGGTATGAATAAATACAATGTTTGTCTTTCGGATATAGAAATTGAAAATGTGGTTAATATTGAGCAGCCAAGAGAAGGTATCATTTCTTTTGATGTTATTGTTTCTTGTGATATTGAAACGGTAATTCACAAAAATGATGGTCAGCCGAATTTTATTGAAAAATGGTTATCTGTACATTGCGAGGTATCTATAGGAATTGAACTGACCGATTTCTCCGTTATTAGTGTCGGACATACTGAAGTTAAGGAAGAAAGTGAAAACGATCGTTTTTCCGGTGAACTGATTCCTATCATATCACATGAAGATTTCGACAGTGAGGCTACCCGTTTTCTTGAAAAATACTATCCGTTGGCATTGGAACAGCCGGTTCCTGTTCCAATCAGACAAATTGCCGAAAATATGCGGCTAAGCATTATTGAGGATACACGTCTCTCCACGGAACTTTCTGTTTTTGGGATTGTGGTTTTTGAAGACGGAGGTATTGTTGGAACAAAAAAAGAAGTCATTGCTCGTAATGCAAAACGAGGAACGATATATATTGACCCACGAGTTTATTACGAAAAGACCTACGGTACAGTAAACAGTACGATTGCCCATGAATGCTACCATTGGTATCGCCATCAGCCTTATCATGCTTTGATGAAGATGATTGGAGCTAAGGACGATGTTGGAAAAACTATTTGCTGTTCTATCCAACCTAATACCAATGAAACAGAAAAATGGACGGCAGTTGACTGGCTGGAATGGCAGGCTAATAGTGTGGCAATGCATATTCTTATGCCGGCACAGACTTGCAAACAGACAATAGATCGCTTGATGAGGGAATACTTCGATAATGCGGAATCCGTCTGCAAGTCGCACGCTTTGGAAACAGTCATTGATGAATTGGCTCAGTATTATGGGGTATCTCGGCAGGCAGCAAAAAGGAGGATGCTTCAATTAGGATACAATAGTGTCGATGGTGTTTACACCTATGTAAATGGGCACTATATTTCACAATTTTCCTTTGATTCAAGTTCACTTGGGAGAAATCAAACTTATACCATATCAGCAACTGATTTGTTTAAGGCTTACTATTTCAGCAAAGATTTTAAAGAATTGATTGACTCTGGAAGAGTACTTTATGTAGACGGACATCTGTGTATCAACAGACCTGAATACATAGAAAAAAACGAGGATGGAATTTGCCAAATGACCAAATATGCACTGTACCATGTAGATGAGTGCTGTTTTGTATTTGATCTTGGCTACACATATGATTCAAAGTATTGGGGTATTAGAAGATATACACAATTTTTAGCAAAATCTAATCCTCAATTTACTTCACGAGAATGTTCGTATGATCCGAATAATGCTCACAATCGTGCACTCAATGCATTGATGGATAACGCTCCTGCTAAAATTAGTGCTCTGCGTAAATATCCGGGATCATTTGCAGAAACATTAGTTCAGCTTATGGCGGAACGGAAACTCTCCAGTAAAAAACTGGCAGATTTGTCGCTTGTTGGAGAGAAAACGATTCAGAGACTTCGTAACGATGAAGAATATCCAACCAGCAAACAAACAGTACTTGGTCTATGCGTTGGATTAAGTCTTTCTCCGCCAGAGGCAAATGAATTCTTTGAAAAATCCGATTTCAAACTTAATCCAAAGAAACATGATGATTATATCTATATGTGTGTTCTCGGTGCCTGCGTAGAGAATTCGATATATGCAGTCAACGATATGTTGGAAGCTCACGGAGTTCCTCCACTTGGAAGTTCGTTAGTTGGATAGTGAGTTTGCTTATTAAAAAACTTTTTCTGCCTTTTGGCAAAGATTTTAATTACTTGGAAATACAGATATTATGTCAACGAGGACGGATATCTGTATTTTTCTTTTTTATACCCTCAATTTTACCGTCTATTTTCTGTTTATCTATGAAGATGTTATTGGAGGTTATCTTTATGGCTGAACAGAATGTTTTATCAAATAATCATCTTGCAGAGACTTACAAGGGAATATCTACCGAACGATACTTTACCGCTGAACAATTCCAAAGGGATATTGATTATTACAGAGCACAAAAAATAGCAGATTCCCTA
>CACXDE010000447.1 GCA_902766305.1 uncultured Ruminococcus sp.
GAAAACATTCACGCTGTTATTGACCTAGTAGGACCTATGCCGGGCAGAATGATAGGATATCATCCTGAAACATATGTTAATACTAACGTTGTTGGGTCTTTTCATGTGTTCCAGTATGCGGTCCGCTGCCATGCTGACAGGATACTGTATGCTATGAGCTTCAATGATATTTTAAAGAGATCAGAAAACGAACTGGTTCTTAAGGCGGATATGACTCCGGAATTTGATTACAATAACCAACATTCTGTTTATACAGTGACACAGTTAACAGCAGCGGAATTACTAAAGTGTTTACATTCTTATTACAATATAAAAGCCTTTGTCCTTCGTCTGCCCAATGTTTATTTCTGGTCTAGGAATGACAGTTACAGTGTTTTGGGAATACCGAGGAAAATTATGTTCAGAGAATTGATTGACCAGGCGACTGAAGGGGCCCCTATAGAAATATGGGGTGATTCTGGAAGAGTTAAAGATATGACCTACGTCAAGGATGTGTGCCAGCTGTTTTATAAAGCATGTTTCACTAACCGGGAGTATGGTTTATACAATGCAGGCACAGGAATCGGCATTTCGCTTCTTGACCAGATCAAAGGAATTATCGAGGTCTTTTGTGAAGATAAGGTTTCAGAGATCCGCATGAGGCCGGATAAGCAGAATGCCCCTCAATATATTATGGACATCTCTAAAGCTAAAGCAGAATTGGGATATGAGCCTGCTTACTCCTATCTGGATATGCTCAAAGATATGAAGCGGGAAAGAGAACTTGCAAGATATTAATAATGCAGCGTAAATGAACTGAAGGAGAAAAACATGATACTTAATGATCTGGAACTGGCCGGATTGGAACTGATGGGAGAGAATCTCCGTTCAAAAGTCAAATACTGCGGAGAAGGTGTACGTCTTTATCCGCTCTGTAAAATGATTCGTCCTCAAAAGGCGGAACTGGATGATCATTGTCAGATTTTTGATTATGTTTTTATTGATGGAGGAACCAAACTGCAAATCGGAAAATACACCACCGTAACTTGGAATTGCGTTCTTGAAGGCGGCGCTGAAACGATCATTGGCGACCGGGTCTTTCTTGGCCCTGGAACAAAAGTGCTCAACTCCACTTATAAATTAGACGGTTATTACACGGTGGAGCACCTTCCTGGTGATTGCAATGAGATTGACTTCGGAAAAATTGTGATCTGTGATGATGCTTATATTGGTGCAGGATGTACTATTCTTCCTAATTCCTATATAGGAGAAGGGGCTGTTGTTGGATCGAATGCTCTTGTAAAAGGGAAACTGGAACCTTGGACTATTTATGTAGGTACACCTTGTAAGCCGATTGGTAAGAGAGTTCCCCCTACGGAAGAAAGACGGAAACAGTTGCAGGAAGTCGATTGGTCCAAGCATTTTTAATTATCAGTAGCCAAAACCTGCCATAGCTAAAATGGGCTCTACACCTTGAAAACTCAATAATGCAGGCAATCAGATAGGCTTGATCAGGCTGCCAATGCCGCTGTGGTCAGTGAATTCTGGATGTAATCAGGCATTTTTCCAACGGACATCTCGAAGAACACGTAAGCTATTCTTCGGTTGGCTGGAAGATGGCGCATACGCTGTCTATCATGGCTGTTATTATGATTTGGAAGAATTCACCAAAGAACGGAATGACGGTGAAAAACAACTTGCAAAAAGGAAAATATATGTCGCAACGCTTTGACCTAATGTTTTAGCACAGGTATGTGTTTTATGAGCTGGGATTTTATCGTTTGGATATAAGCTGGCTTGCTGATAATACGATCTAAACAAATACACTTACAAAATGTGGATTTGTGAAGGAAGGTATTAGACGAGAGTATATTTATCAAGGCGGTAAATACAGAGATCTGATAGAAGCAAGTATTCTTGCAGACGATTATTATTCAATAATTAATACAAACCATTATTGGGAGAAATTAATATACATTTATTTCGGGAGTTTTCTTCAGGAGCATTATTAATGAAACCAGATAGAATCAATTCTTTAACTGGACTGAGAGTATTAGCTATGATGACTATTTTTTGCAGTCATCTTAGTTATCTTGCAGATACACCTTTTCAAGGAATATATTCATTGATTGATAACGGGAGATTCGGAGTCAATTTCTTCCTGGTGCTTTCCGGATTTGTTATAGCGATGGGATATAGTAATACGCTGAATAAAAAGAATAGAATCCAGGATATTAATTTTGTTAAAAAAAGAATTTCAAAAATTTATTTACCTTATCTGATAACTTTAGTGCTGGCCATACCTCTATATATTAATATTGTTATGCATGAAGAGGGCTTTAGTATAAGACTATTGATCAGCCGGCTGATTATCAACATCGGAATGATTCAATCTATCATTCCGTTTAATAAATATTCAACTTCAATCAATGGAATTTCATGGTTTATTTCTACTATTTTTATTATCTACCTTTTTACTCCAGGAATCATAAGGTTAAATAATAAAGCCTCGAAACACTATACATTGTTACGACTGGTATTTCTTATTATTGTTATTTTGTTTTTGAACTGCTGTATTTACATGTTGATTCGACAGATTGAATATGTACAATTTGCTGATAAAGACCTGAATATTATATATATAAATCCTCTGATCAGACTTTTTCCATTTCTGCTTGGAATAATGGTTTATAATATTTATAATCTTTTGGGTAATTTCCGAATAAGGAATACTACTTTTTCTGAAATCCTAGGTATAGCTTTATTCTTTCTATGGTGGATCATAGCATATAAAA
>CACXDE010000448.1 GCA_902766305.1 uncultured Ruminococcus sp.
ATGTTTGAAGTGTTCATCACGGTGGTAGGAGTCATGGCATTTTTGCTTCCGGTTCCTACGGGAACTTCAATGTCGGCACCCTCAAGCAGCTTAAGCAGTCCCTGCTGAACGGCCTCACCGCTTACATCCCTTGAACGGGTTTCCTGCTTCTTTGCAATCTTGTCTATCTCATCGATAAATACTATTCCGCGCTCAGCCTTTTCTACATCATTTCCGGCTACTGTGAGCAGCTTGGAAAGAACGGATTCAACGTCGTCACCGATATAACCTGCTTCAGTGAGAGCGGTAGCATCGGTTATGGCAAGGGGAACATCGAGGATCTTAGCGATGGTCTTTACAAGGTAGGTCTTTCCCGAACCGGTAGGTCCTATCATGAGCATATTTGATTTTTCAATCTCAACTCCGTCGGCATCATTGTCCGGATCGGAGAGTACTCTCTTGTAATGATTATATACCGCAACGGACATTACTTTTTTGGCATGTTCCTGACCGACCACATGCTCATCCAGCATGGCCTTGATCTTGTGAGGAGCGGGAATGTCTCTTAAAGTCAGCTCTTTTTCTTCCTTTTCGTTTTCGTCTCCGCTCTTTGCTTTTTCTTTGGGCTTTCTCTTTTTTACCTTCTGTGATTCGGGTATATCATCGGGAGGAGTGAACATATTGAAATTGCTGAAGCCCTGGATCTTTGAAAAGTCAAAGTTAGGGTTGTTGGTCAGGTCTCCGAAGCTGTTGAATGATCTCTGGAGACAATCCGTACATATATAGAGATTGTCCATGAACTGGATCATTTTTCCCGCAACGGATTCCGGGCGTCTGCACATATAGCAGTAGGTTTCGTACTCGTTGCTTCCGTTTTCGTTACCGTTTTCTGATGTACTGCCGTCGTCGATCCCATTTCCGTTTTCCGGATCAACCTCATAAAAATTGTTATCGTTGTTATCGAAATTATTTGAATCTGACATATAGCCTCCATTAAAATGCAGCATTTTTGTAAATGCTATGTTTAAAAGCCTGATGGCAGGCTTTGTTCGAAAAAAAGTAACCGCAGAAAATTATAACAAAGTCGAAGTGAAAAATCAAACTGTTGAAAGGAAGTGTCACATATGATAATATTCGTGACAGAAATCATTCGTGTTTTTAATCGGAGGATTGCGTATGAACGATACAAAGATCATTGCTCACAGAGGAGCTTCATTTCTTGCAAATAACGAAAATTCAATAGAAGCGATACAGCTTGCGATGGATATAGGCGCCGATATGGTTGAATTTGATGTGAGATGCACCATGGACGGTGAGCTTATCATTTATCATGACAGCGTTTTCGAGGATACGCCCATTTCCTGGCAGAAGTTTGACGAGATAGAAAGGGCCGCAAATGCAAAGGGACTGGATATTCCCACTTTTGAGGAGGTTGTCAGGCTTTGTGCGGGCAAGGTGAAGATGGATATCGAGCTGAAAGAGACAGGTTACGAGAGGAAGGTGGTAAAGATCCTCGACAAGATGAGTGACCCTTCCCAGTACTCGATAAAATCCTTCTATGATAATTCCGTGTATAAGGTTAAGAAGCTTAACAGCGATATAGAGACGGGACTGCTTACCGGAATGAAGGATATCGGCATCAATCACAGGATATCAGAATTTCTTCCGGACAGAAGGCTTAAGGCTGCAAAATGTGACTTCGTTTCGCCCTATTATCGCCTTGCGACGAAGGCTTTTGTCGACTGGATGCATAAGCTCGGCTATAAGGTTTATCCCTGGACGGTAAACAGTGAGATTGCTATGAGGATACTGATGCTTAAGGGCGTTGACGGGATCATAACGGATAAACCCGACGCGGGACTCTTTATCAGAAATGAGATCCAGGGCAGAAGATGAAAGGACGATTCCTATGAAAAAGAGAATACTTGCATATCTGGATTATGTGGATAAGCTGCTTGAGAGGGATGATGCAGACTGGGATACGGAGATAAAGCTTCATCTCGAACAGATCGGTTTTTTTATGCATGAAAGGCTTGTGCACCTTCTGGTATTTATGCTGGTTGCGGTATGTACGGTGATGTCGATACTATGCTTCGTGGCAACGGAACAGTTGTATCTGATACCCCTCATAATAATGCTTTTTGTGCTTCTTGTACCTTACTGTATGCACTACTATTTATTGGAAAACAGTGTTCAGAAAATGTACGATCAGTACGACAGAATGGTTGAGAAAAAACTGGGAAATGGCTTTAAAGCTTGACTTTTCGGTGTATTTGTGGTATAAAAAATAGTTACACCCAAGTGGGGTGATACTCACTTGGGTGGTATGTAATACCTTGTGTTTTGCATATTATATACCACAATATATAGAAAGTAAAGCTTTTTTGTTTATGTCAGAAAAAAACAGCAAAGAAAAAAAATTAAATAAAAAAATTCGCAAGGCCGGAGGTCTTATAGCTTGTCTTATAGCTGTAGCTGTTTTCTGTATTCCCGTAGGACTTTGCATTAAGCTTTCCATGAACATCGGTGAACTGAATGAAGAAAGCGAAAGACTTTTGTCACAGCGTTCTGTTGATAAGAGTACGAATGTTTCCATTTTCACTACGGAAGAGGATACTAGCTACTTTGCACTTTCCGAAAAAGACA
>CACXDE010000449.1 GCA_902766305.1 uncultured Ruminococcus sp.
GTTGAACGTATCAATTGCAAGTCTGCCAAGTCTGATATATACCGGACCATCATAAGCATACGCTGCCTTAGTTGCCTCTATCATTTCGTAGTGATCTGCCGGATTGAGTATTACCATTCCCGGTATAGTTCTCATAAGTGCCAGATCCTCACAGCACTGGTGTGTAGCCCCGTCCTCTCCGACAGATATACCGGCATGAGAACCTGCTATCTTAACATTAAGGTGAGGATATCCGACAGAGTTTCTGATCTGTTCGTATGCCCTTCCTGTTGCAAACATCGCAAACGATGCTGCAAACGGAATCTTTCCGGCTGCTGCAAGACCTGCTGCAACACCTATCATATTTCCCTCTGCAATACCGCAGTCAAAGAAACGATCCGGATAAGCCTTTTTGAAAATGTCTGTCTTGGTGGCAGCCGCAAGGTCTGCATCAAGAACTACTATATCATCATGATCCTTTGCAAGCTCACAAAGAGCCTGACCAAAGCTTTCTCTTGTTGCGATTTTCTTACTCTCTGCCATTATATTATGCCTCCAATGCTTTAAGCTGCTCTTTAAGTTCATTCATAGCGGTCTCATACTGTTCTGCGTTCGGTGCCTTACCGTG
The DNA here is from genome assembly GCA_902766305.1 of uncultured Ruminococcus sp. Taxonomy (GTDB): domain Bacteria; phylum Bacillota; class Clostridia; order Oscillospirales; family Acutalibacteraceae; genus UBA1213. The sequence goes on from CACXDE010000449.1 coordinate 608, forward strand.
CCAGCCGACCTGATCTTCCATGTAGGAAACGCCCTTGCCCTTGACTGTCCTGGCAATAATTACGGTTGGCTTGCCCTTAATAGTTTTTGCTTTATTCACTGCATCTTCGATCTGTTCAAAATCATGACCATCTATAGTTATAACCTCAAATCCGAAAGCTTCAAACTTCTTGTCAAGCTCCGAAAGACCTGCAACATCTGCAACAGTACCATCTATCTGAAGTCCGTTGAAGTCGACAAAAACAGTAAGATTATCAAGCTTGTTATGCGCTGCAAACATTGCAGATTCCCAGACCTGACCTTCTTCACATTCACCGTCACCAAGCATAGCATACACACGGTAGTCCTTACCGCTGAGCTTTCCAGCAAGAGCCATACCGCAGGCAGCAGAAATACCCTGACCGAGAGAACCGGAGCTCATATCCACACCAGGTGTTCCCTTCATATCCGGATGTCCCTGAAGCATCGCGCCTATATGACGAAGCACCTTTATCTCATCAGTTGAAAAATATCCCCTGAGTGCAAGCGCTGCATAAAGTGCCGGGCAGCAATGACCCTTTGAAAGAACAAAGCGATCTCTGTCCGGATCAGCCGGATTTTTCGGATCAACATTCATTTCTTTGAAGTAAAGGTATGTTAAAATATCAGCAGCGGAAAGAGATCCTCCCGGATGACCTGATTTAGCGTTAAACACACCCTCTACTGTCCACAGTCTGACATTGCAGGCTGTTTTTTTGAGTTGTAACAGTTCTGACTTTTCCATTCTGTTCTAATTCCTCCGATTCTTTTCGGCAGCCTCTGAAATCATTTTCGGGGATACCATATATTTTACAGCAAATGCGCTGTAATTGCCAGCATAGATCCGGAAAGCAATCATATTTCTCCGGTATATTCAAGTAATTTCGGGTCGTCAAGAATATCTACAAGATCTCCCTGAATTGACTCGGAATAATAGCTGCGGCGGTGTGTACTTCTTCCGCCGATAATTCTCTTTTTCCTTTTAGCAGCGTCACGTTTATTTCTTTGCTGAACATCTCTGAGCGACATACTGAGAGGATCAACAGGTCTTGCCTTTTTCCTCATTGCTGCCCTTCTGTTAGCCTTTACATTTATAACTATCACCGTTACTAATATGGTTATTCCGGCAAGCAGCAGCAGTATACCATATACAAGATACTGTCCTACATCGTTATATTCAGATTTTTCCTTAATAGTACCAAATTCATCCTGACTGTTATTACTCGTACCTGCTCCAGCGGAAGATTTTTTCTTACTGCCGGAATTATTTGAATTAAGAGTTTTCTGTATGTTTTCCCAATCCTTTGAAGTCAGCTCCTTCGTATCAACAGATATCTGTTCCATCAGCTCAGATTCATCCGAACTCTCTTCTTCTGAGGATTCCTCCTGCTCTGTAGTTTCGCTTGAATATTCCTCTTCCGGGGAATATTCGTCGTACATGTAATCATTCTCATCATAATAATCATCCGCATCCTGATGATAGTCATCAAAATACTGATAGCCATCATTTTCAGGAGGAATATATTCAACACCGCTGTCTTCATAAAAAGAATAATCCTGATTATCATCATAGTAGTCATACGCCGATGCTGTAATAACAGCAGTCGAAAAAAATGCTGACAGAACGACCGCAGTACAGCATTTCAAAATTTTACTCACACTCATATAATCCCCGTTTCATCCTTTCAAAGCGTACTTGCTGAAAGCGGTTGTCAAAGCCACATAAGACTCATAGCCAGATTCAAACAGTTTAATCATTATCCACTATTATATGATATCATAAAACGACCTTATTTTACAATACATTATTAATATTTTTTTATTTTGACAATAAACAACAAAATCAATCATAAAATAATGTCTATTTTGTCAAAATATTTGTTTAAAGTATTCACTATACTATAAGATCTCGCATAAACAGCTCAAAGCATACCCCATCCTGCGGAGGAATATTCAGTTCATCAGACGCTTTTATAGCCTTTGATACAAAATCCGCCGCTCTTTTTACTGAATCCTCAAGCTTAATACCTCTCAGCGAATCAGCTGCAATTATCGAAGCAAACACATCTCCCGTTCCTGCCCTTGTTTTCCCGGACTTTTCAGAGGAGTATACACAATAACCTTCCTGTGTATCATAAATAAAATTGCTTATGCTGTTTTTATCTTCTATTCCGGTTATAACAATGTTTTTCGCCCCTGATTCTATCAGCTTTTCACATATATTTATAAGTGAACTAATTTCCTTCTGTTTATCATTAAACGGCATTCCGGTAAGTATGCAGGCTTCCGTCAGATTTGGCGTCATAATATCGCTGTGTCTTGTCAGTCTTCCCAGTCTCCGGCACAAACCCGGCGTAAAGGTAGCGTATGTCCTTCCATCGTCCCCCATTACCGGGTCAATAATTATCTTAGTATGCTTATCTGAAAAACGCTTTATGAAATCTTCAACTATATCCACCTGACGTTCTGAGCCTAAAAATCCGGTATATATTCCGTCAAATTCAAGCCCTAAGTTTTCCCACTTGGAATAATAGTATTTCATCTTATCAGTATAATCATCAAAGAAGTAATCCTCATATCCGGTATGGTTTGACAGGACTGCTGTCGGTATTGCACAGCACTGTATCCCTGCCGCTGATATAACAGGCAGCGAAACTGTCAGTGAACATCTTCCAAATCCGGAAAAATCATTTATTACAGCTATTCTTTTTTGTTTTTTCATTGAATCACCTTTTATACAGCAGTTAGTTTAATACTTCCGGTACTATAGCAAACCAAAATAACAATTGCATAAAAATGCGCGTCACGCTGGCGGTACAGAGACGGTAAAATATATTGACAAAAAAATAAATCTATGATATAATACACATATACTACTAATTATATATGTTTTGAGGTGTTATGACATGAACAGAAAAAAATATCAGGATTCTATCAGAAATATGGTAACA
>CACXDE010000450.1 GCA_902766305.1 uncultured Ruminococcus sp.
AGCAAATTTATAATCATTCGTTATTATGCACAATAATTTCGTTATTCTGACAATCCTGAACCTGTCATCCTGAGCGTAAGCGAAGGAGCTTTTTCACAAAAGCAGCGTAACCCAAAAGATTCTTCGTCGCTTCGCTCCTCAGAATGACAAGTCGCTTGTGCAGTTTTTCGGATTTGCTCATTCATAGCTATAAACTTTTTAACATATTCATCATAACACAGAGGGTGCAACAAATCCGCAACAAATCAACCCTTTTTTTAATGATTTATTTATAAATCGAAAATTTCGTTAAATGTGTACATAATTGCTGCTTATTTATATATGTAATTGTTGAAATTGCAATACGCTATTTATAGTGTCTAAGTAAAACTTCCGGCGAGACGGTGACGGATAATACTATACATTATCAATATCCGTGAGGGTGAGGTCTACGGACTGATCGGACGAAACAGTGCAGGAAAAACAACAGTAAATAGAAGCTGCGAATTGTGAAGAAAGCAGTGCAAGACTGGTGCGGGAGTGCCGGCTCGGCACTAGCACCGTCCGTGATTCATAGAAGTTACGACTTGGAAGAAAACATCGCAAGACTGGTGCGGGTCCAGCGTCACGCTGGCTGTATCCAAATAAAAATGTTTTGCTTTTTTGTCGATCCTGCTATAATATTATCAGGGAAACGATTACACGATGCTCTGAAATAATTACATTATCGTAACCGAAAATAAATGAACCATTTTCAATTCCCGTGCATCTAATTAATGAAATCAAAATTTGAAGGGAGTTCTCACCATGAAACAAGAAGAATTGAAAAAGGTTTACGGAACACCGAGCGAGGAGTTTCACGAATGTGTTGTCAGTACGCTTGACAGCCTTGACGCAGTTCCGGTAATGCGTCTGCACCGAACGAACACAAAGATGATAGTGGCTGTATGTGCGGCGGCAGCCGTGTTGACAGCTTTCACCGTGACGGCGGCTGCTACAGATATGTTCGGACTGACAGCCGACAGAAGGGGCAAATACGGTCTGAATGTGAAAGTCGAGAACAGCGACACTGACAAAGCTGAATATCAGCCTATGAAATTGAAATTCGGATATTTGCCCAAAGCTTATGCAGGCGGCAGATCCGACAGTGTCTTTTATATGTACGAGGATAACGCCAATGACACTTATTTCAATGCAAAGCTCTACTATACCGACAACTTTGACTATGATTACACCAATGTTGTGAAAACCGAGGAAACGGAGATCAACGGACACAAGACCCTTATCATTACATTCAAGGAAGCAGAAAATACCGATAAACTGTTTTATGCTACATTAAAGTACTTTGACGTGTACCACTGTCTCGTTCGCTGCAACTGTACCGATTATGACGAGCTGATGAAAATAACCGAGAAGGCAGAGGTTGAGCCTGAGACTGACACCAAGACCTCGCCGGATGTATTGGATGGAAGGGACTATTTTCCTTGGGGAGCCTTAAGTGATTATGCAAATGACAACGAGGGCTTCCGTATTGAATACTTCGCAGGCAGAGTTCACAAAGCAAAGGTCGGAGATAGCATAGAACTGAGCGTTGCCGATTACGAACAAGAAGCCGTACACGTAACGGCAAAGGTTGCGTCAGTAACGGAGAAGGATAACGTTGACGGTCTTGACATGGGAGATTTCATTGAAACCGGGTACAGCAAGTACTTTGACGGAGCCGGTAATCTTGTCAAGCAGAAGGAAGAAACTTTATATGAGAACGCTGACGAAGAGCATCTGGGTACGGCAAGAACCGTAACATTTACAAGACATTTCTATGTTGCCGATATTGAACTGACAGCACAGGAGGATATCGACGATCTTCACAAGGCGTTCGGCACAGATGTTTTATGCATTGATGATGAAAACAAGTTCTTCTACGGCTTTGAGACCCTCGATTATGAGTTTGTGATCAAGGTCTGTGAGACAAGCGCAAACGAAAAGCTCAGTCTTAAAAAAGGTGAAACCACGAACATAAAGCTCGGATTTATCACAGAAAACGATACCGCAGCCATTTCATACATAACGATTTCCGCTGTTGACGCACCTGACTATAATTATCAGAACTACATGATCAAGCTCAAGGAGTGAGGTGGTAAATGTGACAAAGGAAAAATTTACCGAGCTTGTGCTTGAAAGTGAAAGTACGCTGTACAGAGTATCCATGTCAATGCTGAAAAACGAGACCGACTGTGAGGACGCCGTTCAATCGGCAATCCTTGCAGCTTACGAGAAACTGGATACACTCAAAAAAGAGGAGTTTTTCAAGACGTGGCTTGTACGGATACTAATAAACGCCTGCAACAAGCAGCTGCGCGCACGAACCCGGACAATCAGTCTAAGCGAATATACAGACACGCCCGTAATATCTCATGACCGCGATATAGACGTAAAATTAGCGCTGGAGCAGCTTCCCGTGAAAATACGTGAGGTCATTGTGCTGTTTTACATGGAGGATTTTTCTGTCAAGGAAATATCCTGCATTCTGAAAATACCAAGCGGCACGGTAAAAAGCCGCCTGTCTAAGGGGAGGAAGCTGCTGGAGATAAGCATGGAATAATTATTATGTTATAGTAAACGTCATTTATAAAGTCCTTTTGTCAGCCTGAATAATAATTCTCCTCTCTGTCATTCTGAGGAGCGGACAATTCAATGTACAATGTACAATGATGGCGTACCAGACTTTTTTCTTCTTTTGTCGTTTACTATATCTTTTAGTATTCTTCCTGTCCTGATGTTTTATTGAAAAAAGCTCCGTTGTTTTTGGCGGAGCTTTTTTTGTGCGCCCGGCGGCGCATGTTTCTAACGGGTGAAAGTCCCGTCACGGGGAGGAAGCGGTGTAGCAAACCTTACGAGCCTACGAACAGAAACTTGAGATAAGGCTAAATGGTGGATTACGTTTACTATAATTATATTTTTTCGCTTGATATAGTTTTTGTTGTGTGGTAGAATTAAGGAAGAACGATCGGTACTTAAAAATATAATTGGCAGTGGTGCATTATATCTATAGTCAACAAATAGTTTTGACATTTAGGGTGCAGCGTCATGCCGCCGAAAGGGGAAGAGGTTATGGGAACTTATCTCAATCCGGGCAGCAGTGAATTTGAACGTATAATGAACAGCAATTATATAGATAAAACCGGAATGATTGATATAATAAGCAAGCGCATAAATACAATGGATAGTCTTATATGTATCAGCCGTCCGAGACGTTTCGGTAAATCCTATGCTGCAAGAATGCTGTGCGCATATTATGACCACACCTGCGATTCTCACAGCTTATTTGATGATAAGGAAATAAGCACATCAGAAGGATATGAAAAACACATTAACAATTACAATGTTATATATCTTGATATTGCCA
>CACXDE010000451.1 GCA_902766305.1 uncultured Ruminococcus sp.
TGATGTCGCCCAGTAAGCTTATCGGTGTGCGTGATCCTATGGGTATCCGTCCGCTTTGCTGCGGAAAGATAGGCGACAGCTATGTTATAGCGTCAGAGTCATGCGTTTTCGACAGTCTCGGCGGCGAGTTTATCAGAGATGTAGAACCCGGCGAGATGATAGTAATAGACGAGGACGGAATGCACAGCTACAAGGTAACAAAGTCAGAAAAGACGGCTTTGTGCCTGTTTGAGTATGTTTATTTTTCACGTCCTGATTCTGTTGTTGACGGAGTATCGGTCGCAAGGGCAAGACAGAGAGCCGGTGAACTGCTTGCACAGCAGCACCCTGTAGAAGCTGATTTTGTCTGTGGAGTGCCTGACTGCGGAATAGAATCCGCTATAGGCTATTCAATGGCTTCCGGTATAAAGTACGCTACAGGTCTTATAAAAAATAAGTATATAGGCCGTGCTTTCAATGACAGAAAGAAAAACAATGAATATCTTATGAGAATTAAGCTTAATGCTCTAAAACATAATGTGGAAGGAAAAAGAGTTATCGTAATAGATGATTCCATCCTTAAGGGAGCAACAAGCAGGCATATTGTAGAACTGCTGAGGGCTGCCGGAGCAAAAGAGGTTCATATGAGAATTGCGTCTCCTATGTTCAGGAATCCCTGCTATCTGACGAGCGATACGACACCTAAGGAGGATCTTATCGCTGCGGAAAGGACTCCGGAGGAGATATGCAGATATATCGGCGCAGACAGTCTGGGCTTTTTGTCTGCTGAAAGCCTGCCGCAGATAGCGAAGGAATGTAAGCTTGATTTCTGTGACGCCTGCTTTACAGGCAGATATCCGCTTGATATTACAGATACTTCAAGGTTTGATAAATATTCACAAAAGATAGAATCATAAGGAAAGACGTGCGGAGGTATAGGTTTATGAAAAGTTTTAGTGACAGCTATAAGGCGGCAGGTGTTGACGTTACAGCCGGATACAGATCGGTCGAGCTTATGAAGGAACACGTTGCAAAAACAATGACGAAGGGTGTTCTTTCGGGGATAGGCGGTTTCGGCGGTCTGTTCGAGGTTGATACTACAGGCATAGATCATCCTGTTCTTGTTTCGGGTACTGACGGTGTAGGTACAAAGCTTAAGGTCGCAATGCTTCTTGATAAGCACGACACTATTGGTATAGACTGTGTTGCAATGTGCGTCAATGATATAATCTGCTGCGGCGCTAAGCCTCAGTTCTTCCTTGATTATATTGCAATAGGCAAGAATTACCCTGAAAAGGTTGCTGAAATAGTCAAGGGTGTTGCAGAGGGCTGTGTACAGAGCGGATGCGCACTTGTAGGCGGCGAAACTGCCGAACATCCCGGAATGATGGCGGAGGATGATTATGACCTCGCTGGTTTTTCGGTCGGCGTTGTTGATAAGGAAAAGATACTCAAGCCGGAAACTCAGAATGCCGGAGATGTTATGATAGGAATAAAGTCAAGCGGTGTTCATTCCAACGGTTTTTCACTTGTCCGCAAGGTGTTTGACATCAGCACAAAGGAAAGCATATCAAAGTACTATGACGAGCTTGGCATGACGCTTGGTGAAGCGCTTCTTACACCTACAAGAATATATGTAAAGGCAATACTTTCTCTTCTTGAAAGTGTTAAGGTTAAGTCAATATCTCATATCACGGGCGGCGGATTCTATGAAAATATTCCCCGTTCACTGCCGAAGGGTCTTTCAGCAAAGATAAAGCGCAGTGATGTACAGGTTCTGCCGATATTTGATCTTATTGCAAAGACAGGTAATATTCCTGAAAGAGATATGTTCAATACCTTCAATATGGGTGTCGGCATGACAGTAGTTGTTGACAAGGCTGATGCGCAGAAGGCTGTGGAGGTTCTTAAGGCGGCAGGCGAGCAGGCATATATCTTAGGCGAGCTTGTTGAGAGCGATGAAGGCGTTATCATAGAGTAAGAGAGGTTTCCGTACTTATGAAAAATATTGTAGTGCTTGTTTCAGGCGGGGGTACAAATCTACAGGCGCTTATTGACGCTCAGGAAAGCGGAAGTATACAGGGCGGAAGGATAACCTGTGTCATTTCCTCAAAGCCGGGAGTGTATGCGCTTGAACGTGCAAAGAACCATGATATAAAAACAAGAGTTATTGCAAGGAAAGAATTTGCTGATTCTGTAGAGTACAGTAAAGCCATTCTTGAGGCTCTTAACGAGGAAAAGGCTGATCTTGTTGTATATGCAGGGTTTATGACTATTCTTGACGAGCTTGTTGTAAAAGCGTATCCGAATAAGATGATGAATGTTCATCCGGCTCTTATTCCAAGTTTTTGCGGAAAGGGCTATTACGGTCTGAGAGTGCATGAAGAAGCCTTGAAAAAGGGTGTAAAGCTTACCGGCGCAACAGTGCATTTTGTTACTGAGGTTTGTGACGGAGGACCGATAATCCTTCAGAAGGCTGTAGAGGTTCAGAGCGGAGATACTCCCGAGGTTCTGCAAAAAAGAGTTATGGAGCAGGCTGAGTGGAAGATACTTCCGCAGGCTGTATCACTTTTCTGTGAAGACAGACTGACAGTGAAAGACGATATAGTTTATATAAGCTAAGAGCTCAAAGCTCAAAGCCGAGAACCAATAATTAAAAGTTTCGCTCAGGCTTTTTTAGAATTTATAAAGTGAGGTAAACATAATGACAGATATGGTAAAGGAAATTTCCTCGACTACCTATCCGGGACGAGGAATTATTATCGGCAAAAGCGAGGACGGCAAAAAGGCAGTCATCGGCTATTTTATCATGGGCAGAAGTACAAACAGCAGGAACAGAGTTTTTGTAAAAGAGGGTGATGACCTGAAAACACAGGCATTTGACCCATCGCTTCTGTCAGACCCTTCACTGATAATATATGCGCCGGTACGCACGATGGAAAAATCAACTGTAGTTACAAACGGCGATCAGACGGATACAGTAAGAGATTTTATCCTTGAAGGAAAAAGCTTTGAGGACGCTCTGAGAACAAGGACGTTCGAGCCTGATCCGCCTAACTTTACACCGAGAATCTCGGGCATACTTGATTTTGCGGACGGTGATTTTTCGTATAAGATGTCGATACTCAAAAGCAATGAGGGCAGGGAAGAGTCAGCGCTGCGTTTCTTCTATGAGTATGCCCAGCCTGTTGCCGGAGAGGGTCATTTCATACACACATACAAATGTGACGGCAATCCTATACCTTCATTTGAGGGCGAGCCTACTCTTGTTGATATAAAGGGAGATATTGATACATTTACAGAAAATGTCTGGAATGCACTGGACGAGGACAATAAGGTTTCTCTTTACACAAGGTTTATCGACCTTGAAACTGGCGTATTTGAAGACAGAATAGTTAATAAGAACGTATAATGAAAGGAGTTTTTTATAATGAATGAGCTTGAACTTAAATACGGCTGCAACCCTAATCAGAAGCCGTCAAA
>CACXDE010000452.1 GCA_902766305.1 uncultured Ruminococcus sp.
ACTCCTCCAGGAGCCGGCGGGGAAATACAGCTTACAGACGCAATGTGTACCCTTGCCCGTACCGTTGGCATAACAGGTGTTGACTATACAGGAAAACGCTATGATATGGGTGATAAGTTCGGAACCTTGCAGGCAACAGTTGAGATAGCGCTTCGCAATCCTAAGCTTGGACCAAAGTTCAGAGAATATCTCAAAGAATTAGCTAAAGGTCTGTAATCAAATGCGGGCTGCCACATTTATTCAGTGCGGCAGCCCTATTATAATTCTCACGCAAGGAGATACATATGAAAAAATTAAAAGGTCCATTTCTTCTCCTTATTACCACAATGATATGGGGACTTGCCTTTACAGCCCAATCTTCCGCTGCTGATAAGGTAAGCTCTTTTACATTCAATGCAGCTCGATGTGTTCTTGCTGCTGTTTTTTTGGCTTTATACATACTCACAAGAAACACTGCCATTCGTCTGAAAAAGAAAGAAATAAAAAAAGATCCGCTTAAAAAATTACTGCTTGGAGGAACACTCTGCGGAATAACCCTTTTCGCCGGAATGAATTTTCAGCAATTCGGTATAGCAGCATATCCTCCTGAGGCGGCTGCGTCCGGAAGAGCCGGATTTCTTACGGCAACATATGTTGTCATGATACCCATAGTCAGAAGAATAACCGGAAAAAAACTGAGCTATGCAGTTATTGCTGCTGTAGCAGGATGTATGATCGGAATGTATCTGCTATGTATGTCCGGCGGATTTGAAGGTATCTATCTCGGCGATATATTAGAATTGCTATGCGCAGTCGGCTTTACCGCATATATCCTCTCTGTAGACAGATGTACCGATCTGGACGGCGCTGTTATTTCATGTATACAGTTTATAGTATGTGCCGTTATCTGCATTATTTGTATGCTGATATTTGAAAAGCCTGATATGAATGCTCTTTTAGACGCATGGATACCGACAGTTTATGCCGGTGTTGTATCAGCCGGAATAGGATATACATTACAGATAATCGGACAGAAATATACTGATCCCACCGTTGCTTCTGTAATTATGAGTCTTGAATCTGTTTTCGCTGCATTGTGCGGCTGGATAGTTCTTGGAGAAGTTTTGTCCGGAAGAGAACTTGCCGGATGTGTGCTGGTATTTGTTTCAGTTTTAGTTGCAGCTCTTTCTGAGACTAAATCTACTGACTGACAGCCTTGACATTGACACCATTACAAACAACAGACACCCTCACTTATACGAAGGTGTCTGTTTTTATAATTTTAGAGATATTAAAAGTTTTAGGAAAGGGGATTGGGGGATAACCCTTTTTCAAAAGGTTTTTCCCCAAAAAAGAATACAAACAAATCAGTTTTTCAAAATCTTCTCAAGCACGATTACCGCATTTCTTACGCAATCGTCGCAGGAACAAAGAACCTTTCCTGTGCCTATGCCTTTCAGGTCTCCGCAGACAGTTGCACCGCACATTTTCTCAAACTCTGTTATCAGCAGCCTTGCCTTTGAACCAACAGGTCCCGTTCCATATTTCTGCCTGCCCAAAACTATGCCTGCACCAACAACAGCGCCGCAGGTAGCCTTCATACATCCCATACCGTTTCCAAACGCTGACCCTAATGCTTTGGCTTCTTCCGTCGTCATACCCGTAAGATCACAGTATGCAGTTATAACAGCCTGTGCGCAGTTGCATCCGCTGTGCTTCAGGTCAACAGCCAATTCTTCTCTGTTCATTGTAAAAACTCCTTATATTACGATATCAAAAACTAAAAAACGGAATATACGGCGACACAGCTACAGCAGCTGTTCCGCATATAGTACCCAAAACAATACCAGCCAATACATCTGTAGGGTAATGCACAAGAACATACATTCTTGAAAATGCCATAAGTCAGGCATAAATAAACACCGGGATAAACAATACAGGCATCATAAAAAACATTACCATAGTCACAGCAAAGCTTGAAGATGTATGCCCGGATGGAAAAGAATAATGTGCCGGATGCTTTATAAGTACTTCCTTTTCAAACTCCCTGTTGCATGGACGGACACGGCCTACTATATGCTTTATCGTCACCTCACCTGAGAGTGCGCTTATCAGCATTGCAAGAATCAGAGTAAAACCGGTGACACGATATTTACTCATTATAAGCAGAGGTATAGACATGATAAACCATATATAACCGTTGTTTCCGCTGCACGTTATAGGAACAAGTATTTTATTCAGAACAGGAGTATGTTTTGCTGCAAGCTTCCTGAGTATTCTGTTGTCCCATTCAATAATCCGCTCCAGCATACCATTACCTCCTTTTCTGAAATTATTTTCTTTTGCTTAAAATAAGCGAAAGTGATGTTATGACTAACATTATACTGATGAATGCAAGTGCAAATCCGGAATCATTATCATAATCTGTCTGAGAATCCGGCTGTGATTCTATAATTTCCGACTCAGATGTTTCAGCAGACTGTATTTCTGTGCTTTCTTCCGACAGTTCTGCACCAGTATAGCTCAGAGTTATATTTTCCGCTGTGATATAATCATCAACAGATATATCAACAAGATAATAGTAATTATCTATACTGTAATCATCTGGTATATGTGTTATTACAGCACTGTATATATCAGGTACCAGGCTTTTAAATTCTATAACACCCTGTTTGTCGCTTGTCAGAGTTTTCCCGGCAGCCGTCATTTCTATACCTTCAACAGGTCTTCCCTTATTGTCAGTGAAATTATATGTTACAACAGACGGCACAAAGGTTTCACATCTGACAGGAGCGGAAAGATTGAAAGCATTATCAGCCGTCATAACAAAAATGTTTTCAGGATCAGGGACGCTGATATCATTGTCCTTTGCATATTCCTTGAGACCCTTAAGCGAACGGTACAGATTGCTTATATCATACACAAACTCTGTGCTTTCCTCTTCAAAGCAGCTGTATACAAGCTTTAATGCGTCACTGCGTATATAACCGTTTTCCTGAAGAACACTTATCCTGTCACTGTAATTCAGAGTATTTTTTGTCCTGCTTGCAGTATAGATAACAAAACCGCTCACACCGTTTTTATCTCTTGCCTTCAGCTTCAGATATGTGTGTCCGTTTTCACTATATATTTCAGTTTCAGGCGAAGAAGGCGCAGTATTGTCCACATTAAATCTGTAGCTTACATTTTTGACAATTCCCTTTTTGTCTTTGTACGGTATTGTTGATGCTTTTACCTCAAAGATATATTCTCCCTCTTTAAGCCCTGCAAAATAGTTGCTCAGATCATCTGTATTGAACGTACTGATCAGACCGGCAAAGGGCTTGTCAGCACCGGCAAAGCTTGAAACTGTACCTAAATTTCTCGAAAACAATATTTTTCCGCTGCCGTCCTTTATTATCAATGTAAAATCAGCTGCATTTCTCAGCAAATAATAGTTTGGTATGATAAATGGAACAGCTGTAGAATTAATATCATAAATATTTTTTATTGTATTAAGACCAATAGATATCTTGTCAGAATCCGTACCGCCTGTAAATATATTCTTCCCAAGCTCTGCGCTTGTATATCCGTTATTGTCAACTATGCAGGCATAAAGACTGTTTTTTCCCACAGCCGGCTGCTTTACACTCTGATAGTCCGACACGTCAAATATTTCTGCGTTCTCCCAGTCACCGCAATATCCGCTGAACGGCACTGTTATTTCTATTCCGTCCTTTTCAGGTTTGAACGAAACATAACCGTCAATGTGCATACCGTTCTCTGCATATTTATTATAATACAATAAAAGCTCGGGAGAAAGAGCTATTTTACATTTTATTATTTCCTCTCCAAGCGGGCTTACAGTAATGCTCCGGATTTCTTCGTCATCATGTAAAAACACTATCTCGGAATTTGCAGTAATACTTTCCGGTTCAAGCGTATTGTATATCATCTGATCATCCGAAATCAGTTTGCTGCTCTGCAAAACTGCCGAAAGATCCATTTTTCGTTCATCTTCCGAAAGATTATGAACAGTCAGTTCAAACTCAAATGCGCCTTCCTCGCTGTCACCCATACTGACAGACGCTTTTCCTTCCCCGGCAGTAACATACATATCAGCTGAAACTGCTTTGTCAATATTCATTACTCCTGAGCCCTGGCTTTTTGGTGTATAATACAGCTCCTCACTGAATTTTGAAGGAACAGCTGTATTCATAAGCAGTATTTTTATAATATCATTCTTTCCTTCATAATCTGTATCAATACCGCTGCTGTCAAGATACTGTGACATAACCGCCGCAGCGCCTGAAACTATAGCTGATGAAACAGAGCTTCCTGTAATCTTTCGTTCACTTCCGTCAACGGGCAGCACGATATCAGTACCGGGAGAGGAAATATCAGGCTTTAGTCTGAGGTCGCTTGTTACACCGTAAGATGAAAACAAAGAAGGCTTTCCTCCGGAAGTAACTTCAAATAACCCGTCCTGTCTGAACGTAAGAGTTCCGAACGGATTGTTTTTGAAATATACAATGCTGTCTGAGGATATTACTGCCGAGGGTATCATTACGTCCTCAGCTGAAAGATGAAAATACAGCGGATCATCACTGATAATAAAAACACCTGCTGCACCGGAAACAAATGCACGTGAAATTTTCTCCTGAACAGATATTTCTCCTCTTCTCAGTATTACAATATTATCCTTTACATCAGTTTCTGTAAAATCATCTTTCGTACCGTATCCATCAAGAAAGACATAACCAATGCCGTCCATAGTGTAGTCAAAGGAACTGCTCTCCGAACTATCGGAAATTACATATGAAAACGGTATCTGTTCTCCGCCGTCAGTTTCTATATAGTCATACACACTGTTGTTTGTGTCACAAGACGCAACAGCAAATACATTTTCAGAATACGACGGATATGTCAGTGTTCCGTAATCAGTATAATCGGAAGCTATTCCGTTTTTATTTCTGTTTATTACATTCTCAGCTGCATTTCCGGCTGCGGAAACTATCATAGTACCGGTTTCAGCTAATATCTCATATGCCATATCAAAAATTGCAGAATTTGTTGCTGTCCCGTACACTCCCATGCTTATGTTGAGCACATCAGGAGAAAACTTTGCAGCATCATCCAGAGCTGCAAGCATAGCGTCATCATATGCGTTATCGCTGTCATCCCGGCAAACCTTCATAAACATAAGCTGCGAATCATAGGCTGTACCCTTGAATCCTTCTTCATCCGAGGTATATCCGGCTGCGGCTGCCGCACATTCTGTACCATGTGAGGAATGTGAGGATATTGTGTCAGTGTCTCCGTCACCATAGTCATATGAAAAAACAACCTTGTCATTATACCATGCTGCTTTCTGCCTGCCCACATCATTCAGTGTCTTACTGCTGACTGCCTTTATATCATCCTGAGTAAACCTTCTGACAGATGGAGACTGCCGGAACAAAGCATCACCCGGGTCAAACGAATTATCAATCATTGCAATTACACGTCCGCCGCCGCTGAATCCAGCCTTGTGCACAGTTTCAAGTCCGATCATTTTCTGATATGATGGAATACCTGGGTCATCATCATTCTCTGACTTATCATCATCCTGCCCTTCTTCGTTCTCTTCATCTTCTTCATCAAGTGAGCTTTCCTCAACTTCATCTTCCGAAGCTTCATCATCAGGATAGGAAATATCATAGGTACTCTCCTGATCCGTCTCTGAAATTTCAGCCTCTGAGATAGTCATAGCGCTGCTGAACACGGGACTGACAGATACAACATTTGATATCTTCCTTATCTTTTCAAGAGTACTTACAGGGGCGCTGACAGTAAAACCGTTCAGCACAGTGTTGTACGTATATGAATTGCTGATATCCGCACTGTCTATCATTTTGTCAATAGTAGCTTTTACTATTGCCTGAGTTTTTTTTATGCTGTCGGTATATTTCCGGCAGTCATCAGACCTTATCAGTTCATATACATTTTTATATTTATCCTTATTTTTCATTACTGTCTGACCGAGGCTGTCACCCTTAACCACAACGATAAAATTCACACGTGTGTCACTTTTTGGTATTACCACATGTGACGGTGAATTTGTATTATTATTGTTATTATTTTTATTATTATTTCTATCAAAAATGGAAGATACTCTCCTTACATTTTCAGGTTTATCTGTTTTCTCTTCCCTGCTTTGGTTAATTATCGGCAGCAAAAAAACAGCAACCGTCAGAACAACCGCAAGAATTACGTAAAACACTCTTTTCTTTATATCTTCCACCCCCTGTAGATATTTTCTTTTCAATTTCCAACCAAAGAAGAAAATCAATCATAGTTATTATCGCATATTTTTATTATTATTTCAAGTAAAATACGCAAATTAGTATTATTTACCTTCAGTACATCAAAAACAGGCTGCCGATATAGGCGGCAGCCTGAACACATTTATCATTTATCAGTCTTCATCAAAGAATTTTGAGTGTATAGCCTTAACAGCAGCGTCTGCCTTATCTTCGTCAATAAGCACAGAAACCTTGATCTCACTTGTTGATATCATGCGGATATTGATCTGAGCGTCATAGAGAGCCTCGAACATCTTTGTAGCAACACCGGCATGGCTTTCCATTCCTGCGCCTACGATAGATACCTTTGCAACCTTTTCATCAACGGATACAGTCTTACCGCCCACTGTATTGATATAGTCCTCCATTATTTCAGAAGCCTCTTTAGCATTATCCTTGGCAACTGTAAAGGAAATATCCTTTGTTCCGTCACGTCCTATAGACTGAAGAATTATATCTACGTTTATCTTCTTTGCAGCAAGTCTTGAGAACATTTTGAATGCAAGACCCGGCTCATCCGGTACACCCATAACTGAAATTCTTGCTACATCTGTATCCTTTGCAACGCCGCTGATAACCATTTTCTCCATTTTAGAAGCCTCCTTAACTATTGTTCCCGGTGTATGTGTAAAGCTCGAAAGCACTTCAAGCTCGATATTGTATTTCTTTGCCATTTCAACACTTCTGTTATTCAGAACCTGCGCTCCGAGGGTTGCAAGCTCAAGCATCTCATCAT
>CACXDE010000453.1 GCA_902766305.1 uncultured Ruminococcus sp.
GGTTACATGGATTGTCAAGCAGAGTTTTTTCAACATTTTCCAAGATTTTATGTTTAAAACTTCTCGGATTTGGTTTCAGACAAAAAATAAAGGAGACCTTTCGGTCTCCTTAGTATTCTTAATTATTCATTAGCGTTTGCATTAGCATTCGGAACATAATCGTCATCAGTAGAATCAAGATTGATCTTTCTCATATTGTAGGACTTAACAGTCTGGTTCCTGCTTCTTCCTTCCTGAATCTCAGGATATGATCCGATGTTCTCGGTATTTTCGGAAACAGCAGAGCAAACTGACTCAACCTTATAATCCTTGATGTAGATCTTGTAAACTGTATCATCTTCGTGGCTGAAAACCTTATTAACGGCGTTCACGAAAGAATCAACCTTATCCTGCGGGATAGTCGTATCAACAGTCTCGCCGTCATTCCAGTTAAGAGCAACACCCTTATGACCATTCCAGTAGATAAAGAAGTCAGCATGCTTTCCTACGAAAAGCTTATCAGCCGCTGCCTTTCTCTCCTCGTTGGAAAGAGTCAGATCTGACACCTTATTAAATTCAGCCCGCTCAATGAACTTCTCACGAGTAGCCTGAGTCTGAGCTGCATTAAATATGACCTTAGAATAGTTATTCTGTGATCTAACATTCGCACGCATTATGAAGTAGCTCCAGGTCGGCACAAGCACAGCCAACAGGATACCAATGATCGCAATTACAACGATCATTTCAACAAGAGTAAAACCCTTTTTGTTCTTCATAAAATACACCCCCATATTTAGTAACTGTTCACATATATTATATCAAATTATTCATAATTTGTCAACAGAATCTTTTCATTTTTTCAAACAATTTTTAATACCGCTCATTGTGCAATTATGACAGCAGTTTAAGTGCTTTTTTAAGCTGTATATCATCATTTGTGCCGATAGATGAACTATCTGTTTCTACCTCATAATCAGGTTCGATGCCCTTGCCCTGATAGCAATCCCAGTCACCTACCGTGATATATCCGGCTGTGTATCTGATAATTCCGCCGTTACTAAGTTCTTTTTCCTTCTGGAATATGCCCTTTCCATAGGTTTTCGTACCGACCAGCTTAACATCTTCGCCGTACTGTTTCAGAAGCGCAGTCAATATCTCAGCCGCACTTATCGTCTTTTCATTAACAAGAACTACCATAGGCATATTCAGTTCGTTTCCACTATCAGAAACACCCTCATTCACAACTTCACCATTTGCAAAATGCTTGGTTACTACGCCCTCTTTAATGAATGTATCGGCTACACCGACAGCACCGGAAACAAGACCGCCCGGATTATTTCTGAGATCAATTATGATCTTGCTGTAATCCTTGTCATATTCCTCCAGTTTTCCATTCAAAAGAGCCGGAGTAAATTCATCGAATGAAGTGATCTTAATATACAGAACTTCTCCGAAAGAATCAAGCATCACATTAGTAACGGAACGATTTTCGTCATTTGCACGGACAAAATCGAGTTCCCTTCTATTTCCATCACGCTCGATAACAAGATGCATAGTAGTTCCGTCCTTGCCCGAAAGTTCCCACGCAGCCTTATTAATTCCTTCACCGGCTACAGACACAGAATCGACCGATATTATACTATCGCCGACTTTGAGGCCCTGTTTCTCAGCCACACTGCCCTGTTCAACTTTCGTGACAACGAGTTTACCGGATTCACCAAGTCCCACCTGATAACCACTTGTCACAAGACAGGAAATGTTATTTATAGCAGAAAGGTACTCCTCAATCCCGTCAGAATGGGAATAGAATGTATATTTATCGCCGTAAGCCGCAAGGTATCCATTAAGTGCAGCTTCCTCCTTAGTTACCTCATCCGGAAATTCCATTCCGTTTTCTTTGAGGATAGCCTCGCACTCCTTGATAAGCTTATAATCTGCACCGCCCTTTATAGAATCACGGTGATAAAGGTACATTCCGCCTGCACCGAGACCTGCAGCAGCACTCAGAGCAAGAAAGCAATTTATTATCTTATTCGTAAGTTCCATAATTTCTCCAATAAAAAGCCTCTCTCCGGAGAGAGAGGCTTAATTTTTACTTTAGATTAAACTCTGAATCGAACTCGGATCAATCCCAAGATGAGGGGCTTGTCTTTGCAGAGTCAACTTCGAGCTCGTCATTAGCAGCCTCAGCCTTAATCTTGCTGATAACCTTTGTGAGCTTCTGAGTTGTAGTACCGGTTGAGAGATCGCCAGAGGACTTGTAATCCTTAGCATCAACGTATCCTGAAGGATATGTTCCGATGTAGTTACCGTCTGTTGTAGCAACAACTGCGATACATGAAGAATTCTTGATGTATGCTGCACCTTCTACCTTCTTGATCTTCTCGAAGTAGTTAGCAACACCGGGCTGGAGGATTGAAGAAGCGTTACCGTTTGTAAGTGAAACGTCAGCGGAGAAATCACCGTCGTCGATCTTGATCCAGCCTTCATACTGGAGCTTGTAGCCCTTAGCATCAGCATCAGTAAGTGTGGACTCGAATGCCTTCTGAACAGATGAAGCTGTTGAGTTAGCTGAGGAGATCTTGGACTTTCTTACATAGCCAAGCATTGAAGGAACGAGGATAGCTGCAAGTACACCGATGATAGCGATAACAACGATGAGCTCGATAAGGGTAAAACCTTTCTTTGTAGTTTTCATAATGAAAACCTCCTTTTATAATAATTTTTGTGAGGCTCTTCGCCTTCACACGTTTTTAGGTACGGGGTTTAAATCCTGACTCAACCTCTTGAATAACTCCGGGGCTCATCACCGGTCGGAGGTTCGGAAGTCTGTTGTCTTTGGTTTGTCTCCCTTTCCCTTCCCTGTGATTATAGTATATCACTTCATTCATAAAATGTCAACACTTTTCTAAAAAAATACGGAATTGTGAACCATTTTTTACAAGAGGTCCCCAAACAGGGGTATATTTGAACTTTTTTTCGTCAAATTGCACAACGTTTTGTAAATAAGTTAAAACTTGCATTTTATACATTGTAATATGTAGTATTTGTTATACAATTCGTAATATAGGCTTGGCTGTGCTAACAGACCGCGCAAACACCACTACGATTTGTATATTTTGAGAGTTTGATTACCAATGTTACTACTCTGTAATTTTTAATGCCCGGAGTATGAATTCATTCACAAACGGACTGCATTGTCCAAATTCATCAAAAATGCCTTTCAACAATGGTCACTTTGACAATAAGATTAAGTTTAATAACTAATATATAACTCGTTCAAATTCATATCATAATTGTGCCAGCCAATAATGCAATTATTAATAAATTATGAACGAAAACCAACGCGTCCACGCTATATTCCGATATTCCCTTTATTTCATTCTATGCCATAAACATCCAGTCTCCGAACCGGCTCTCAGCTGAAAATCAAAAGCCGCGAACATTCCATTCGCGGCTTTGGTATTACTAAAATTA
>CACXDE010000454.1 GCA_902766305.1 uncultured Ruminococcus sp.
GGAAAAGATCCTTCGCTTACGCTCAGGATGACAGGTTCAGGATTGTCAGAATAACGAAATTATTGTGCATAATAACGAATGATTATATATTACACAAACGACTTATAATTTTGTGAAGCATAGCCATCTTGTCATTCTGAACGCAGTGAGGAATCTTTTTCATAAAACAAGTCATATTCGTAAAGATCCCTCGCTTTGTTCGGGATGAGAGGTTTAATTTGTTTTGTGAATAATCACGGACAATTGTAAATTTGCTCATTCATAGAACATAATATATTTGCCGGCACTGTCTGTCTGGGATCAACGGCTAAGGAATTGTGCGGAAATTATTTCTGCCTTTGTACAGGGGTTTAGGGTTCAGCGTCACGCTTGTTGTTTTTATTTTGTTCAGAAAAATTCCACAAAGATTCCAAATACATTCCTTAATTCTTCCATAAACAGAGCATATAATACAGTCATAACAAAACAACAAGCCCAACTCAGTGGGATCAGGGAGGTAACGATTATGTTAAGAAAAAGAATATCAGTGATGGCAATGGCTCTTCTTATAACTTCCGCAGCAGCGTGCAGTATGAACAATGAAAATGAGACAGCTCAGGATACAGCTCAGAAAACAACTAAGGCTGTACAGACGGTTGATACAGCAGCAAACATAGAAACAACTGAAGAAGAATATATGAATGATATTCAGGAATCTGACAGCAGTACTCAGGAAAGCAGCGAAGCTTCTTCCGAAGAAAGCAGCAAAAAGACGGACACATCCGAGAGCAAAGCTTCCCCGTCAGCTTCTGAAAAGAGTGAAGCTTCATCCAAAAAGCAGACCAGCAGTCTTGGAGGTACTTCGGGCAGCAACAGTCAGAGCGCTTCTCAGTCCGCAAACAGCGGCACAAAAGCGAGTACTTCAAATACTACAAACAATGCAGGCACGTCAAACACTTCCAACACCTCAAATACTTCAAACTCTTCCGATACATCCGGAAGCTCTTCATCAGAAACCTTTACGAACAGAGATTTACAGCAGACGGTTGATACATCAGGTTCAAGCACTATAACGGCTTCTGATAATAAGATCGTTACGATAAGTGAAGAAGGCATATATACAGTCAGCGGAACAGCGTCCAACTTTACAATAAAAGTAGAAGCTGATAAGGAAGCAAAGGTACAGCTTGTTCTTGACGGGCTGAATGTAACAAACAGCGATTTCCCTGTAATATATGTAGTATCCGCAGACAAATGCTTTGTTACAACTACATCAACGGTAAATACGCTTTCTGTAACAGGTACGTTCACAACTGACGGCGATACAAAGACTGACGCAGTTATCTTCTCAAAGGATGATCTTGTATTCAACGGTACAGGCACTCTCAATATCACATCAAACGCAGCCAACGGAATATCCGGCAAGGACGATATCAAGTTTACCGGCGGTACTTACAATATCTCATCTGCAAAAGACAGCATAGAAGCAAACGATTCTATCTCAGTAAGTGACGGTACTTTCAATATCACAACATCAAAGGACGGCTTACACAGCGAAAACGATGATGATGATACAGTCGGTTCTATCCTCATAGAGGGCGGAACATTCAATATCAAAGCCGCAAGCGATGCTATACAGGCGACAACAACACTTGAATTAAATGGCGGTACATTTGATCTGACATCCTCAGAGGGACTTGAAGCAACATATATAAAGATAAACAATGGTACAATTAACATCAATGCAAGTGATGATGGTATAAATGCCTCTCAAAAAAGCAGAAGCATTGGTACTCCTACAGTAGAAATCACCGGCGGAAGTGTGAATATCACAATGAACGGCAACGATGTTGACTGTATTGATGCAAACGGAAATATCATAGTATCCGGCGGTACGATAAATCTCACGTACCCGACTCAGGGACCTTCAGAATCCTTTGACTGTGACGGTACAGCTTCCTACACAGGCGGCACTATCATAATCAACGGTACTCAGGTTGATTCCATACCCCAGTCCATGATGGGCGGCGGAAGAGGCGGCATGGGCGGCAACGCCGGCGGATTCCAGAGAGGCGGCAGAATGTTCTGATAAGCCGGATAAAAAGTGTATTGCCTTTCCCTTGCAGATAATGCCGGGGAGAGGATACAATAAAAAATGACATGCACCGTAAAAATCGGTTTGCGTCAGTTTCCCCTTAATGCCGCAGACAGATATTTTACGGCAGCGTGTCAAAGAAAGGAAATGGCAGCGATGATAAACAAAAGGGTAATTGCAGTGACTTGCGCATTGGCGGCAGTCATGATAGCCGGCAGCTCCGTAACAGCCTTCGCAGCAGAAACATCTCAGCAGCCGGGTTTATCTTCGTCCTCAGCGCAGCAGCAGACAGAAAAAAAGGCTGAAACTAATAACAGCTCATCTGACAAAAAGGCTGAAACAAACAGTGGTTCATCTGACACAAACGCGGACAAAAAACAGATACGCAAACACCGGCGTACAGATTCTGCTGATACCTCGACAGACGCAGACAAAACCCAGAAAGTACGTCCTGAAAGGAAAAGCAAGACAGCTTCTGACGGCAGTACAGAGGACAGCGGTACTAAGTCAGGAAAATTCATGCACGGAAAAAGAAAGGGCAGCCGTAAGCTTTCAGACGGAACAGCGCAGAACGGAGGTGCTGTAAACGGACAGACTGAAAAAAAGCAGCCCTCAGATAAATCTTCTGAGAGCAGCAGTAATTCCGGTACTGTACAAAAAAGCAGTGTAAGCACTGCCGGTGTGACATCTGCCGTATAAGATGCAATAGTTGCTGCATGATAACTAAGGACTGCGGTCTGTACTAACTCCCGATGGTGCAGACCGCTGTCTTTGTATCCTATTTATACAATAAATGCTGTTTGGAAACAGATTTTATTAGTTCACTATTAATGATATCAGGTCTTTACAAATTGCGGAAAAAAGGGTATAATATACAAGGTTCGTCAAATTATTTTTGCATTGTATGACTACAGGATGGAGATAAGTATGAAAAAACCAGTTTTTGTTATTACAGAGATCTTCCTTTCACTTGTGCTGACGGCTTCTTTAGCGGCAGTTGCGGCACTTGCTTTGGATCTTCATACCGGCGGGGCAATAATTCCTCCTGAAATATACGGAGGCAAATCGGAAAGCAAGGAAGAATCGTCTGTACCTGAGAAAAAAGAAAATTCAGCTTTGCAGACCTCTTCTGTGCCGGAAAAAACTGAAACTTCAGAAGCAAGCGATGTATCATCAGCAGAGGAGTCATCCGAACAGTCCGGTCAGGAAAGTTCTCAGCCGGCAAAAGCGCAGACGGATACAAAGTCTTTTAAGGATCAGCTGATACTCAGTCTGCCCGAATCACAGACGGAACAGCCCTCAGAGCTTAAAGAATTTATATCGGATTACGGACTGAGCTTTGATAATATTTTTTGCGATCATATTATTGTAGTTGACGGAAAAGACGGCGGTAATGCGGATGTATACTGTTATCAGAAAAGCGACAACGGTATATGGTGGAATATAAACGGCGACGGCAAAAAGTTTTCTGAGAATGCTTTTATAGGCGAAAACGGTCCGGATTATGAAATAAAGCCTGATTCAAAGAGATCGCCTTTAGGATTCTATACACTTGGTCAGGGCTTTTATATCGGTGCTCAGCCTGACAGTACTTATCCGATGTTCGAGATAACGGAAAACACTTATTGGGTGAACGATTCCTCATCACCTTCATATAATACCAAGGTGGAAGGTACAGATAAAAAAGACTGGTCAAGTGCCATACACATGATAACTGAAAAGGAAGCATATAAATACGGTCTTGTGGTAAATTACAACACATCACCGGTCAAGTCAGAGCTTTCGTCCTCGATTTTCATATACTGCGGAAATTCACCCACAGACGGCGGTATAGCAATGTCCGATGCTGAGGTTCTGACTCTGCTCGAATGGCTTGATAAGGATAGCATAGCTATGATCTGCATTATGGCGTGATGATATGTTAGTGGAGACATAACTTAATTATTGCAAATAAGTTGACAACAAAGAAGAATAATGGTATAGTATGTAATAAGGGTCGGAAGACCTGTAATATCGTAACTGATAGAGGTGCGGTAATGCGTGTAATGGAGAGGAAACTGCCAAAGTTTATGATACTCTGTGAATAGCCTTGCCGCCGAAAGGCAGACTCCGGCAAAGTTTGCTTTGGTTGCCTGCCGCAGAAGGCTTGTGACTGTCATCATATTCTGTGATGGAGAGCTATCGTATCGGACCGCTTTGAATTGTTGTGGTCTTATAGGCTTTTTGTTTGTCAGAATGTGGTGGATCGGTAGCTTGCCGGTCCGCTTTTTTTACGATAACAAGAATAGTTTAAAAAGGAGAGAAAGAAATGAAGAAAAAGTATAATGTTGGTATAATAGGTGCAACTGGTATGGTGGGACAGCGTTTTGCAACTCTGCTTGAAAATCATCCATGGTTCAATGTAACAGTTCTTGCTGCAAGCGCAAGAAGTGCCGGAAAAACATATGAGGAGGCTGCCGGCAACCGTTGGGCTATGACTGTACCTATGCCTGAGTCGATGAAAAATATGGTAATCGTTGACGCTGCAAATATTGAAGAGGTTGCTTCAAAGGTTGATTTCGTATTCTGCGCTGTGGATATGAAAAAGGAAGATATCCGTGCGCTTGAAGAAGCGTATGCAAAGGCTGAATGCCCTGTTGTCTCAAACAACAGCGCTCACCGTTTCACACCGGATGTTCCTATGGTGATCCCGGAGATAAACGATAATCACCTTGCTATAATAGAATCACAGAGAAAACGTCTCGGCACAAAGAAGGGTTTTGTTGCTGTTAAGTCAAACTGCTCTCTCCAGAGCTATGTTCCGGCTGTTCATCCGCTTATGAAATACGGCGTTAAAAAGGTTCTTGCATGCACATATCAGGCTATATCCGGTGCTGGAAAGACATTTGAAAGATGGCCTGAAATGATAGACAATGTTATCCCCTATATAGGCGGCGAGGAAGAAAAGAGCGAACAGGAGCCGCTCAAGATCTGGGGTACTATCGAAAACGGCGAGATCAAAAAGGCAAGCGAGCCTTCTATCACTGCTCAGTGCATACGTGTACCTGTGTCTGACGGTCATACTGCCGCTGTTTTTGTAGAGCTTGAAAACAACCCCGGAATAGAACAGATAATCAGCGATTGGGAAAGCTACAGCGGAAAGCCGCAGGAGCTTGATCTGCCCAGCGCGCCGAAGCATTTCCTTCACTATTTCAGAGAGAACGACA
>CACXDE010000455.1 GCA_902766305.1 uncultured Ruminococcus sp.
GCTTGCCATAATTTGCCTCCTGGTTTCCGTCTCAGGAATTTTGATACCTATACATACTTCGGATAAGGCTGGGACATAGATACGACCCGAAACGTATTTTTTATAACAAAATTTAACATACTTACTATAACAGATTTTGGATAAAAATAAAATACTTTTTTTTACTAAAATATTTACTTCTTCTTTATGAATATTTTACATAACACAAAATAAATATATCATTTTTAGTTATTGTGTATATGAAAAATCGACAAAATATCATAATTTAACCTCAAAAATAATATATTTTTTTCATTTTGGTTAATAATGCACAATGATTATAACATATAATCTGTTAATTTTATTATCAGAATAATCTCAGTGAACGAAATAACGAACTATTGCTTGATTTCAGGCAAAAATTATTACTATATATAAATGAGCAAATTTATAATTGTTCGTTATTATGCACAGTGAGCTTGTCATCTTGATCGTACCCAACCTGTCATCCTGAGCGAAGCGAAGGATCTTTTTCACGAAAGCAAGCTTTACCGAAAGGATTCTCGTCGCTGCCGCCCCTCAGAATGACAAGTCGTTTGTGCAATTCTACAGATTTGCTCTTTTATAGATATATTACTATATTTTACAATAATTCAGTAATCAGGGGTTATTGTTTTAATTCCAATTCAGAAAAACTGCTGTCTGTCAGTTTTTCTATTTCTTTTGAGGTCAGTTCTCTGTATTCTCCAAATGCAAGATTATCGTCAAGGTATAAGCCGCCGATCCGCAGTCTTTTAAGTGCAGATACTTCTGCTCTGACAGCGTGGAACATTCTTTTGATCTGGTGATATTTTCCTTCACATATCTCCACAAGTGCAGTGCAGCCCCCGGTCAGTTTCATTGCTGCCGGAAGGAAAGCATCATCTCTGCTGTTTATTCCGGCAGCAAATTTTGCGGCATCCTCTTCTGTAAGTTCCCTGTCACAGGTTACCTGATACAATTTGTATACATGATTTTTTGGTTAATGTTTTTTGTGTGAGAGTTCTCCGTCATCTGTCAGTAATACAAAACCCGTTGTATCCTTATCAAGACGGCCGGCCGGAAACATTCCGTTTCTTTTAAGAGCAGGGGAAAGAAGATCAATCACCGTATGAGTATTTTTGTCTTTGCTTGCTGAAAGCACTCCGGCGGGTTTATTCATCATTATGTACAGATATTTCTTGTATACAAGCTTTTCGCCCCGTACAACTATTTCATCCTTTTCCGGATCGACCTTTATATCGCTTCTTTTTGTTACTTTACCGTTTACTGTCAGAAGACCCTTAAGTGCAAGCTTTCTAGATTCACTTCTTGTAGCAATATTTTGTCCTGAAAGAATCTTATCAAGACGTTCTGTTCCCATAATATCATCTCTTTTTCATTTAGTTTTTTTATTATATCATATCATGATTCTTTTTACAATGTGCAATATGATTCAGATGTTATTGATTTTTAAAGATCTTGCATTTTTTTATTTTATGTGTTAATATTAAACCCGTTGGTCGATTTTTTGATATTAAGACGGACTTTTACAGGGGGAATTTTGTGTTTTCTTATATCTGGCCGATAGTTTTGGTGATTATATCTAATGTAATATATCAGATTTGTGCAAAATCTGTACCTGAAACTATAAATCCTTTCGCGTCTCTTACAATAACATACCTTGTCGGAGCGATAGGATCAGCAATATTGTTTTTTGTTATGAATGAGGATACTAATATCATAAAGGAATACGGTAAACTGAATTGGGCACCGTTTGTTTTAGGAATAGTTATAGTCGGACTTGAAGCTGGGTGGATATATGCGTATAAAGCTGGCTGGCAGGTAAGTGCCGGATTTATTGTTCAGAGTGCCGTTCCCGCAGCTGCTTTATTGGTTGTTGGTTTTCTTCTGTATAAAGAAGCTTTAACGTGGAATAAGATAGTCGGTGTGGCGATATGTCTTGTGGGTTTGTTTTTTATTAATTATAAGTGAAGTCTTTATATTGATTTATTCTTTAAATCGGTCTGTGAATAGATGTTTTCGGAACTGCTTTGCGGCAGTTCTTTTTGTTTGTACAGTATTATCAAAAGATAAATCTTGCGCATAGGATATAGGGAGGAGGTATTCTATATGAAAACAATTGTTTATGTAGTACAGCCGGGTGATGACCTTGCGTCTGTCGCGGAAAGATTTTCGACCGATATAAAAACTATTGCCGGATTCAACGGCATTACTGATCCTGATAATATTGAAGCAGGGAGGATACTTCGTATTCCTGTAAACAGCAGCGAACCTGTTATTTTTACAGAATATACAATTGAAGACGGCGATACGCTGTACTCTATAGCTAAAATGTATGGTACTGATGTAAATACCTTGTCACGGCTTAACGGTATACCGGATCCGGATTCAATACAAGCAGGCAGAGTTATACGTATTCCTTCATCCACAGTGCCTGACAGTATAAGAATATATATAGTGCGTGACGGAGACACTCTTTATGAAATAGGGAAAAAATACGGCTACGGTATTGACGAATTAGCGGCATTCAATGATATTATAGACCCGGATAAAATTCATATCGGTCAGGTAATCAGATTCCCGACAGCTGTAGGCGGAGAAATAAAGGACGGTATATACACCGTAAAAAGCGGAGATACGCTTTATAAAATAGCAGAGCGTTTCGATACAACAGTTATTGATCTAATAAATCTGAATAAGCTGACAAAACCTGATTGTCTTGTTCCGGGACAGAAGCTTTATGTAAACTGATAACTATCACCACAAAAAAATCACAGCTGCCATATATTAAGCATTGACAGCTGTGATCTATGATTCTAATTAGTTATATTACTTATTTCTTATGTACTCATCGATAGCTTTTGCAGCTGCTTTACCTGCACCCATTGCAAGAATAACAGTTGCAGCACCCGTAACAGCGTCTCCGCCGGCATATACACCTTCACGGGTAGTAAGTCCGTTCTCACCGTCTGTAACGATACAGCCCTTCTTATTTGTTTCAAGACCTGGTGTAGTGCTTCTGATAAGAGGATTCGGGCTTGTGCCTATAGACATTATCATTGTGTCAACGTCAAGAACAAATTCGCTGCCTTCCTTAACGATAGGTCTGCGTCTTCCGCTTGCGTCAGGCTCACCGAGTTCCATCTCCACACATTTCATGCCGCAGACTTCTCCGGCTTCGTTTCCGAGTACCTCAACCGGATTAGTAAGTGTCTTGAAAATAATTCCTTCTTCCTCAGCATGTTCAACTTCTTCTTTTCTTGCCGGAAGCTCTTCCATACCGCGGCGGTATACTATGTACACCTCATCAGCACCCATTCTCTTAGCACTTCTGGCTGCATCCATTGCAACATTTCCGCCGCCGACTACAGCAACCTTTTTACTGTGCTTGATAGGAGTTTTGCTGCCCTCTTTGTAAGCCTTCATAAGGTTGATACGGGTAAGGTATTCGTTTGCAGAATAAACACCCTTAAGGCTTTCGCCCGGGATATTCATAAAGCGGGGAAGACCTGCGCCGCTGCCGATATAAACAGCCTCATTGCCCATTTCAAAAAGCTCGTCAATAGTAAGAACCTTGCCTATAACCATATTTGTTTCAACGTCAACACCGATAGCCTTAAGGTTATCAATTTCTTTCTGGACGATAGCTTTTGGGAGTCTGAATTCAGGAATGCCGTATACAAGAACGCCGCCTGCTAAATGAAGAGCTTCGTATACAGTTACTTTATAGCCGAGCTTTGCAAGGTCGCCGGCTGCTGTAAGACCGCTGGGACCAGCACCTATGATAGCAACCTTGTGACCGTTCTGAACAGGCATTTCAGGCATATCCTTGCAGTTTTCACGATGCCAGTCAGCAACAAATCTTTCAAGTCTGCCTATACCTACAGATTCGCCCTTAATACCTCTTACACATTTGCTTTCGCATTGTTTTTCCTGAGGACATACACGTCCGCAGACAGCCGGGAGAGAGCTGGACTTAGAAATTATCTGGTAAGCGCCTTCCATATCCTCGTTTGCAACTCTTTCAATAAAAGCCGGAATGTCTATCTGTACGGGACATCCCGTTGTACACGGCTTATTTTTGCAGTTAAGGCAGCGTTTAGCTTCATTTACTGCCATCTCATATGTATAGCCGAGTGCTACCTCGTCAAAATTATTTCTTCTTACCATCGGATCCTGTACCGGCATCGGGCATTTTTTCGGATCCATATTTCTTTGTAAAGCCATGGTTATTTTACCTCCTTATTGAGAAGATTGCAGGATGCTTCACGGGCATGTGTTTCAAATTCTCTGTACATTGTGCCTCTGTGCATAGCTTCGTCAAAATCTACAAGATGACCGTCAAAATCAGGACCGTCAACACAAGCAAACTTTGTCTCTCCGCCGACAGTAAGACGGCATCCGCCGCACATTCCTGTACCGTCTATCATTATCGGGTTCATGCTGACTATCGTTTTTATATTGTACTTCTTTGTCAGCTGCGCAACAAATTTCATCATGATAACAGGACCAATAGCTATTACTTCATCGTATTCGTTGCCTTCTTTTATAAGCTCCTCTAAAGCATTTGTCACAAGACCCTTTGTGCCATAGCTTCCGTCGTCCGTCATCATACAGACTTTATCGCTTACAGCATTAAATTCATCTTCAAGAATCACAAGATCCTTGTTTCTGAATCCGACAATGCTGTGTACCTCGCAGCCAAGGGAATGAAGCTTCTTTGCTATAGGATAAGCTATAGCACTTCCAACGCCGCCGCCTACAACAGCAACCTTTTTAAGACCATCTGTTTCGCTGGGTCTGCCGAGAGGTCCGACAAAATCGTAGAGACAATCTCCTTCGCTGAGGGTATTAAGCTCCATGGTAGCACCGCCGACGATCTGGAAGATGATGGTTACGGTTCCCATTTCACGGTCATAGTCTGCAATAGTCAGGGGAACTCTTTCGCTGTCTTCAAAAGCTCTGAAGATTATAAACTGACCAGGTTCAGCTTTTTTTGCGATAAGAGGTGCATCGATCTCCATCAGGGTAACTGTAGGATTCAATTCTTTTTTTCTTACGATCTTATACATCCTTTTTCACTCCTTAATGTGTTAAGAATTAATTCAGTCTGCAAATTTCAATTATGAATTTTTATGCAGGAAATAATACCAAAATAATTCTCTCAGATATAAACAGGTTTTAGTATATCATATCTTAAACAATTTTACAAGTCAAATTGTAAAATCTTTCAAAATAAATATTTATACTGCCGTTATTTACTGAAAATTATGTATTAAATGACAGAAATTGGTTTAAACTGTCAGCGATAGACAGAAAAAGCAATGGGTGATATTTTGCTTTTACTATGGATGTTTTTTGCAAGCAACAGCATTTCACTTGCAAAAGTTACTATATTTTTATAAAATATCCATATTGTACTATTGATGAATGATAGGAATAGTATTATAATACTATTGTAACAAGACAATAAAATGTATAGATATAAAACCGCTGTGATTGTCTTTGTTTGAAAGGCTGATAAATCGCTTATGTAAATGGTTCGGATAGTTTAATTTAACTAAGTTATGTTTAAAAACCTGATGTTTGCGGATATTTGGATGAAATAAACTGCGGTGGAGAATAGTGTCATTTTATAGCTGCTGATAAGTCAAAGAAAGGAGAAAATTATGTATCGCGAGGATATGCAAAGCCTTAAGGAAACAGGTCAAAAGGGTGATTTTCTCATGCCCTACGTTGTAGTTAACACTGTAATGCCTGATTTTTATACTACATACCCTATGCACTGGCATGATGAAATGGAAATTGTTTATGTTGAGAGCGGAGAATATGAGGAATATATTGATTTAGAGAAATATCATGTAAAGAAGGGTGATATTATTGTGGTCAGTCCCTGTATAATTCATTCCTTCAGAGCATTAGAGGATAGGCGTACAACATTCCGCAGTATTATTTTTAATCTTAGTATGCTGACAAACAATAGTACAGATGCTTGTGCAATAAAGTATTTTACACCGTTTCTTGATAATCTTTATATAAACCCCGTTATTATTTCGTCTGATTCTCAGCATTATGAAATGCTCAGAAAGATTGTCAGGGAACTTATTGATCTGTATGACAAAAAGGGCGGTTTTTATGAACTTAAAATTAAATCCGCACTGTTTGATTTTTTTTATGTGATGTTCAATTATTTTTTAATACCGGAGTCTCATGAGTCAGGTATTAAGGATAATACTACAAGGAATATAAAGACGATACTTGACTACATTGATCTTAACTATATGAAGCCCATAACTGTTGACGAGCTTGCAGATACTGTTGACCTCAGTAAGCATTATTTTATGAGGTTCTTCAAGAAGTATATGGGTATGACCTGTATTGAATATATAAATGATTATCGTTTGAATGTTGCGGCTAATCTCCTGCTTACAACAAGTATGCAGATAACAGAAGTTGCCGGCAGGATAGGAATTACAAATTTGTCATATTTTAACCGTATTTTCAAGAAAAAGTATAATATGACTCCAAAGGAATATAGGTACAATGTAGACAACAGCAGATGATTAAAAAAATTAATGGACACGTATTGCTCTTTTGCAGTACGTGTTTATCTGTGTGTACAGTGAAATTAGATTTGAAAAGAAATAAAAAAGTATAAAATACTTGATTTATTTATCGAAATGTGTTATTTTTTATCTGTATGTATTTAGCTTGTAAATAA